>CAZJWT010000052.1:0-9107 GCA_964550005.1 uncultured Clostridia bacterium
TCAATATCACGCGCAAGTTTGATTAATCTATTAACATCTTCTTCTTTGCTGGGGTCTAAATCATTCTCTATCGCTAACCAGGTTATCAGTCTGTATATTTCGCCCAATGAAATATAGATTCCTTTTATTCTACGAGCAACCTCTTTAGCTGTGCTTGACTTTCCCACGCCAGCAACGCCATCAATTGTAACTACTATTGGCTTTCGTTCATCTATTTTGGAGCCCCCGTGAGGGATAGTAGAAGGATGGGAAGTGATGTCCAAAACTCTCAGATGGGTATCTAATTTCTGGATTCCTTCTAACAATTGTCCTGGGCTACATTGATAACTCCCGTAATTGCTATAGCTTTCTGCTACAAGATACCCTTTAAATCCATATTTTGCAAGCAGGGTAAATAATTTTTCAAAATCAATATCTCCTTCGCCAAACCCCATATGCTCTTGACCAACTTGCGACCTGAAATTATCACTTAAATGAATCTCTGCAAGTTGCGTTGGCACATCTATAAGTTCAGCCAACTGCTCAAAGTATTCTATACAACCCATTGTCCAATTAGCATGTGCCGTATCAAAGGTCATCTTAAGTCCGGGAACACCGGAAAGAAGCTTAGCCATGTCTTTCGGGGTTGACAGTAACTCATAAGTAACATCCGGACTATCGGTCAATTTCATCATATACGATAAGGCCGGATATAAACTCTCAATAGCTATCTCAACCCCACATTCCTTTCCATAACTGACTAAATCTTTGAATACTTCTATTGTCTTCTGCCAGGCTTTCTCTCGGTTGTCTGCATCTATTTTATGCATTGGCCCTTGGTGTACAGTGATAAGTTTTATTCCCATCTTAGAAGCTATCTTGATGGCCTTTTTAACTTTCTTAAGGGATCTCTTTCCCAGTTTATTATCCAATGTACAGACACTTAACTCCGTGAAAGGTGCATGAGCAGTCAATACCGAGCCATACCTGTGAGATATCTCTCTTATTTTAGTTATTTCTTCTCTACTAATATTATCGACACCGTCTCTTTTTCCTTCCATTCCTATTTCTGTAGATAACCCTAATTTTGCCAAGTATTCTACACCTTCGGATAATTTTCCAAATAAGTTCCAGGTAAATCCGCTGGTAACTCCTTGTTGCCAACCCGAAGCAGCCTCTGTCAATACTTTCTCTAAGATCTTAGTTCTATTCGACTGCTCAATCTGCTGGGCAATATCAGAGTATTTCTCTGGAGTAGCTGAGATATATTTATCAATTATCTCCTTAGAGCTTACTCTTCCCATATCGCCACCAAAAACATATTCATAAACCAGATATCTAACTATATACTTACGAGGATTATCTTTCGGATTAATAGGTCTTAAAAGTCTCCCGCCAGACTCCACTTCTACCCAATTCCAGAAAATAGTACCAACCTCCTCAAACCTCTGAATTAAGAAGTCTGCAAACTTTTTATGCCTTGCTTTATTTATCTCTTCTAATGAAAGAGAACTATCATAAACCTTTACTCTAATCTGAAGATTTTTACTTACTTGTTTGCCATCTTCAAAAAATATATTGCTTTTGTCTGTAGAACTCTTGTCAGACAAGATAGTTTCCTTCTCTTCTTTCACAGTCAAATCAGAAATGACGAGTTTTCCCTTTTCTTGCCCACACTCTCTGTTAATAATCTCTCTCAATTGTTTTGCCAACGCTTCATAATCAACCGTTCCAGATAAATCAATAAATAAATCAAAATCTCCAAATTTATCCAGCGGGATAAATCGTTTTTGACTTGCCAAAACCCCAAAACTCCCAATTACATCTACAATTATTTCAGACAGTCCAGGAAATTTACTCTTAAGCTCTTCTTCTGCAGCTGTCAATATCCTCCTCAACTTTTCACTATTTATCATCTCGCCAGATATGAGCGAATCTTCAGACTTTGAATGGACTGAAAACAATGAAGAGAATGAAAAGCCAACAAATAGGGCAAAGAAGGGCAAACCCGCACGGAGCAAAGTGGTATTGTTTGATAAATTGGAAAAATCACCACTTTTAAGCATATAAAGGAAACCCGCTAGAACTCCGAGCCCAAGGCCAACTACTACAATTAAGGAAATCAAAGTAAATCCTCTATTACCTGGTCGCCTTGAGCTATGAACCCATACCTTCCCCTGCAATACCTTTTGCAGCCTCTCCTTAACTGTAGGTACTTGAATCCTATAGTTAATGGTGCCGAAGACATCTCGGACTACTTCGTACGGATTGAGCCGGTCTTGTGGCGAGGCATTCTGATAGTCTCCATCTACTGCATACTTAAACTCTCCACTTTCCCCTAAGGGCACCGTCACTCTCCAGATACCATCTGGATGGAGCCTCATCCGATAAGTATCTCCAAAGGACTCTGGGACCCAGTTGTTGAAGGTCCCTCCCACATAAACATGCTGTCTCGGGTCCTGGGCTAAGGGGGATCTAAACTCAAATGTTACATTTCTTCCTTTTTCTAAATCCTCCTTTGCCTTTATCGGGAAGAAGCGCTTCTCTCTATTTACAACAGCGTAAAGGCAATCAAGACCAGCTTCTGGAGTAGTGATGTCGCCTAATATCCGCTCAAATTGAACCACAGGCCGCTCTACCTTCGTACCGTCTCTTTTTGTCTCTTTGGCCTGCTTCATAACCACGTAGATTGGGATTCTTTCCACTGCCTCCTTCACCTTTCTTTCAAGTTCGTTCTGCGAGAGTGTCCTAAGCTCATCAACTGTCAAGTTAAACATCTTAAGGAGCGCGTCTATCTTAATGATATAGGTAGCAGTGTTGAAATCTGGGAGTCGATCCTGATCGAATTCTGGTGGGAATGCAAACTGCTCTACCAGCTGCGTCCTTCCATTCACCTTGGCCGGTGCTCCGCCTGCATCGCCCACATATTTCTCAGCAAGTTCAACAAGAACATCTTTGCCAGACTTGTCCAGTAGACCCAATATAGCTGGCTCTATGGTGGCACCAAGGTTATCTATGTTGGATATCCAGATATACTTTATGCCTTTATCTATTAGGTCTCTTAACCTTCCACTGAGGACGAGACTTCTTACGGCGTCGAAGTGGCCAGGAGGATTATAACCCTCTCTCTCATCTTCTGGTTCATAGATTCCAGCTTCCCCTGCTCGTATCGCCTGCTCTACCTGCATATCCACCTGTTCCTGCCTTACCTTGCCTGCCTTAACATCTGAAGAATAATGTTTCCTTATATCAGATGCTGTAGGGATAAGTCTCTTCCTTATGCCTGCATTGTAGAAGAGTAGATCTTCTCCTGGCGTGAAGCCGAAGTATTCATACCTTTTAAGATAGTTCATTGTATCTTCTTCAGTGAAGTAACTATTTAATAAGAGCTGGATTATCCTTCCTCTGTACCTCCGGGATGCCCATTGGGTATGACCAAGCTTTATCTCTACGAAGGTTCGCTCTATCGACGGATTCTCAATAAGCCCAAGTACAGGGAAGAGACCTTTTACGTCAGTATCCTCCATCGTGCCTCTAAAGCGAGTGGCTATACCACCATTTAAGGCTATCGCAGCGAGCCTGTTATCTCTTATTATCTTCTCGCCACGTTCTTCAAGAGTATCATATTCCATAGTCTCCTCATCAGGAACCCGTACAACCTCTTCTGGGCTATAGGCCTCTATACGACCCTTGACTATGTTAGTACGTATGCTTAGAGCCTGATCTCGTTCCTTTGGCTTCACACTCTTCTGGTAACGGTATCTTCTATGTAAATCATCGGATTCCCCTTTATCAAAGCCATATTTACTTAAGAGTCCACCTGTCTCCAGGGCAAGACAATGTTCCACTTCGTCAATAATCTTTTTTACTTCGGCTTCATCTTCCCATTCCGGATCTCCGTATCTTTTATTCCATGCATGCTGCGCTTCGTGACGGATAATTCGGGCGATTAGAGTTCTTAGACGAGTAGCATCTTGTGAATTGGTTGCCTGGTGGAGTAAATCGATTAACCGATAAATGAGGGCATAAGGTAGGTAGGAGTTTTGTTCTTTCTGGTCTAGGCCTCTTCCAGCATGGCCGAGGAGATAGCGGTTGGCATTTTCATACAAGAGAAACGGAGGTGCTCTGGTGGGGTCTCCTTCTCCCGGGGCAATGAAAATGTAAGCTGTGGTCTCAAGCATTTTAAGAATCTCAGGGTCACCCGCATATTGTTCAAATGCTGCCTCCATAGCTTCCACAAGCGGTGAGGAACTAAAGGTCTTCTCAGAAACTTTCTTACCATAAGTGACCTCAAAGTCGTCATCTTTCCTCTCGACTTTCACAAACCTCCCCTCTATCATCGGCTTCCTGATGGCGCGATTTATCACCGGCTCGTGGTCTTCAGGCTTCATCCCTTTGGCAATCGTGGAAATGGAATGTCGAAGATTATTGAAAGCTCTATTTATGAGCGCCGCACTGTCAAAAAACCAACTAAGAACCATAAATGGAATAGCCAGGGCATAACCCAACAGAGCAGGAAGCATAAAGGCGACCGAGACCATACCAAAATCCTGCCCCATACCACCGCCTTTCAACTTCGCAAGAGGTCCCAGATAAAGGGACAATCCTAAATAATGGGCAGCTATGATTGAAACTATGAAACCTATGCCAAAAACTAAATAGAAAATTCCCACCTTCCGTTTTCCAGGTTGGTCAATTCTGGCTAAGCCTTTAAAGAAAAAGATAAGGCCAGCCAGAATAGCTCCGCCCGTAAGTATCCCAATAGAATACCAATCACTACGAGCTATGAGACCCAAAGCGATTGGAATGCCAATGGTAAGGCCAAAAGTAAATGCAATATTGCTCATTAAATCAAATAGGTGTTTTAACCATAAGATACGAGGATGCGCCTTAGCTATTCCTACTTCCCTTCTCAAAGCCCCCTCGCTCATTAACCCTCTGTACAAGTCGAAATCATGTTTCCATAATTTTGGTAGTGATGCCAGGAATCCAACAAAACCTTTTCCGACTAAACTCTTGGGCTTGCCTGTCCACCAAGTATAAAAGAAGCCAAAGAACCAGGAAAAGAATAGAAGTATTCCCCAGTAAAATGGCCAGAAGTTAGACCAGAAATAGGCCGCAATAACTACCAGTGCTGCACCAAACAGAAACGGAATGCGCCTGCTCAGTGCTGCCCTTATTAATGTAGGCGAAGCTGTGGTTGCTTGAACTGCACCTGCCATCCAGGCCTTCGGACCTCTCTTAGGATTAGGTGTATCCAGAAGACCATATAAATATTCGCATTTCTTTAAAAGATATGAGCAAATGGGGATAGAGATGGCAGCAGTAATCCAGGGAGAATTAATCCAGGAAGGTATAGAAATACCAGGGAATCCAGAGACTAATGCAACTACTTTAGGAACTAACATAGGTACCCAAACAGGCGAGGCCATAGAGGCGACCAATAATGTACCCGCTAAGACCCACCCTGTAGGTACAAATTTGCCAAACATCCGGTTAAAGGCAATCAACCCGAGAATAGGAAAGACCAAAGTAGCCAGAATGGAATTAAAATAGAAATAACCAAGTAATGCCGCGCCAATAAACACACCCGTACCTAAAACTCCTCCAACAATACCAATAAGACTTCGCTCTTTTTTGGGTTGCTCAGGAATGCCCCAGATAGAGATTTCGAATAGACCCTTAAGGAAATTTATAGCATCAGAGAACATATAGACCAGATATTCAGCATTGGCGAGATGTAAAAGATGTAATTTACCTTTTAAACCTAGTGAACCATAGTGTCCCGTCTCGGCCTTTGTGGAAATTAGTGGACTTATAATGATAGCCAGCACCATCCAGGCAAAGAGTGCAATTGATAACCAGGGCGCCTTAATCCCCAAAAAGGTTTGGTTACTATACTCCAGAAGCCTGGGAACTACACCCACTCTATCAGCAATACCAGAAAAAGTATGAGCAGTAAACTGAAGGACGAGCCAACTTAGGAATATAGGCGGAATTGTATACATCATCAGACATCTCAACATAAGAAGCCTCTGGGCCATCTTAACGCCCGGTGCAAATATATGGAAAGGATATATCAATACACCTTTAAGCCACCTGAAGACGCGTTGCTGCTGTGCTGCTACGGTCGGCATTGACGGCTCAAATACCATACTACGCTTTATATGGACTACCCCACCATAAGTACACTCAAAGTAATCATGGGATAGCTCTCCGAAGAAACCAGAGGCAAACGCACCAAAATAGTAGCGTCCTTCAAAGCCACCGAGTAACCACATATCTATGAACATCCCGATAAATGAACCTATTCCTGCCCAACCAGGTCCAAAGAAGTGAAAGCCTGTGAGGGCGCCTATCACAGCGCCACCTAACACTCCGGTCAGGAATAATCCTGGCGCTAGTTCTCTTTTGGCTTTAATCCCTCTCAGCCAGGGTTCAATTTTAACAAGTCCCTTGCCATAGAATGATGGTTGGCCTACATTCATTAGCATTGAATTTTCAAAATGGGCCACCGCTTTCTGGGCACTAGCCAGGGAGGTTGACCAAGGGGTGCTATCATTTGGTCCAGGAGCAAATTCAGGACGGATTCCTTCTTCCGCCTCTCCCAAGATGTAGATATACGGCGTACCAAATGTCGCTTGAGGATGGCATGCCATAACCTCAATTGCCTTTCTCACCGGCTCATACATAGGGTCTTCATCTTCAGTAAACCCAGGTCTGGGGTGCTCAATTCCGCAGGCATTTCTTTCGTCGAGCAGGAAGAAGGCCCATAGAGGCAGAGACTCTCCTGGCGCCCTGTTTTCCGGAGTCACACGACTGGTATCTCCTGTTCTTTTGATATCTTCATAATCACTCTGCTTAAACCCTAATTTTCTCATATCGCCATCTGCCATATCTATGAGATAATCATGGATGAAATCATCGTGGGTAAAATCTATCTTAGCAACATCGGACATTCGATGGCCTTTCTTTCCAGATACAAGGATAGCCCATATAGCTCCTGCCACAATTGAGAAGGCCAATCCCCAACCCGCTCCTGCAACCAAAGTCAAGCCTTCAAATAAAGTGGGACCTATCAACATACCCAATAATGTTGTAATAGGCGCTAAAGATCCTGCTTTCAAGAAGACTTCGTGGTACAATTTATAACCAGTGTGCTGCTCAGCTGTTGTCTCTGGATATAGCTTTCCATCGCCGATAAACCTCGTTATGGCGCATAATGCTCCGTATTTCTTGTCATGAATAAGGGTGCGTCTGGCTCTACCCCACACCATATAAAATATCTCTTCGTTTTGACTGAGGTTTAATCTTCCTCGGAGGCTTTGAATCTCCCTGCGTTGTCTTGCAATTTCCTCATCAGTAGGAGTTCCTGTTTGATACACGATAAATACAATGTTTCCCTTACCTCTATCTCGGCTATATCTAAAGACATATTCCACCTTTCTCAAGAAGGCATCAAACCCTCCCCCGCTACCCATGGTGGGTATCGTTATAGCCGTTCTCTTGTCATCAGGCACGCCTCCCTGAGAGCCATTAACTCTATAGTCTTCATGTTCTACTGCCTTAGCTCTCTTTAAGATTCCACTCTTTGTCTGAAAACTCATTACTCTGTCCATAAAGACCCAGGCAAGATTAAACGAGAGAGCTCCAAAATGCATAAGATCTAAAACTGCAAACCACGGTGTAAGTTCATACCAGTTGAATGACTCATAACGAGCAATAACACTTACTATCGTTATCCCAACTACCAGAGCCATGAATATTTGAAGACGGAGAGGAAAATTGGGAGAGACCTTACCCTGTTTCTTAGCTTCATCCACTAGCTGTTTTTTAGCGAGCTTCTTACCCTCTCTTGCAGTGCGAGTAACCTTCGGCGTAGCCCCTTTGGGCTCTCCAGTTCCGGCCTGCTCTATTTTCCTTTCTTCAAGCCTTGCCGCCCTATTTCTCATAGCAAGAATTGTAGACCATACAGTGAATAGACCTACAATTAAAGTGACCACACCTGCAACCAGATTCGATTTCTTATGAGCTTTCCCCTCGTTTATTTCGTCGGCAATTTCCCTACCAGCAAAGTGTTTTTGAAGTGCAGCATCATTTTCAGCAACTTTATGCTCCATCTCCATCTGAATCCGGTCCTGAAGCTCAAAAAGTATAGAATCTTCAAACTTAGATTTATGTTTCTGCTGTTCATCTGTAAGCTCTGGCCTCGCCTTTCCTGGTAAATATCTCTTCAAATCTTCTTTTCTCTCGCTTTCACCAATCCAATCTCTGACTGCTTCTCTAATCTCTTCTTCTTTGGGTATACCTGTGATTTCACCTTTGTTAATTTTATCTACGAAACTCATAACAATATCTCGCTCAAGAAAGATAATAGCAGGAATATCACCACTTTGCCTCACCTTAGAGATAAGCTCCAACAACTTTGAGGCATTTAGTTCTACACCCCAGATTGTCTTAATCTCTTTGTGAATAGTGGAAAGGTCATTAAATAGGGCTTTTGCTGACTGGCAAGAAATATCTCCTTTCTCCAATTTATCTATCCAGGGACTTGAATCAATCTCGCCTCGGAGACCATTTTCTCTGATTAACCAATCTATAAAACCTTTATAATCCTTCCTTTGGATAAATCTATCTTCTTTCTTCAAAAGCTTCATCTCAGGAACCCGAGTGACCATCCTCAAAACTAAGAACTTGTATAATGTAGCTTCATCTTTGAACATGGTCTCGCTATAATCTATTTCAGAGAAGGTGAGGCCCCTAACTTGAGCGACGATGTCGCCCGCAATATTAAAGAGTTCTTTGGCCCGCCTGACCTGCTCGGGGGATGCATAAAAGAGTCCTTTCTCTCTTTCAGTAAACTCACCAAGAATTTTATTAGACCAGAAATTACGTTCGTAATCATAATCCAAAAATCTAAATAAGTGTTTCCTCCCATGCCACAAAATGAACCTCAATCTTTCCTGCTCAGGCCCCGTGGTTCTATTGTGGGCCCTATTTGGGTCTTTTGCTAGGACGTTTTTGAAGGTTTGCTTCATCCTCCAACTTGCGATTCTCTCAGTTAAGCCAAAAACAGACCTTAATGGCCGAGCCACATCATATTCATATTGACTTATCCAGTAGACTAT
>CAZJWT010000053.1:0-9074 GCA_964550005.1 uncultured Clostridia bacterium
TCTCCGCTACTTTGTTTCCATGGCAGGAATAGGATATGATGCTTCCGTAATTCAATCACTGAAGCCTAACCTGGTAAGCACCCTCGGGGGGATTCCTGCTCATTTAGTGGCAGGAGTGAGTGAGTTGATTAGGTACCAGGGAACTGAACTTTCTATTAAACTGGATGGCTCTTCCTGTCGAGGCTTTCAGGCGATTATCTGCAACGGGAGTTTCTACGGCATATCCTCCATAATTGCTCCTGAGGCAGATATGTCCGATGGCTATCTGGACGTGATTCTGTTTAAAAACGGTAAAAGAAGAGATATTCTTCGTTATGTTTTGGGTATTTTGAGGGAACGCCACCTCTATTTTAAGGATGTCGAATATACTAGGGCTAAGAAGATAGAGATCGATGCTCCGGACGAAGTGTGGATACAGGTTGATGGAGAAATTATGGGCACCCTCCCTCAAACGTTCGAAGTCCATCCTCAGGCTATTCAGGTAATTTTGCCCGAGACAAAATTTGCTTAGTGATGGAGGAAGATTGAGATTCATTGAAACCTTAAAGGAAGGAGATTGGAAAGTAAAAATTCTTCTCCTTTCTGTCCCCGTAATTATATTAGTCTATATCTACCATGGAATGGACGGGGCATTCGGACGATATT
Source organism: uncultured Clostridia bacterium (assembly GCA_964550005.1). Lineage (GTDB taxonomy): Bacteria > UBA6262 > WVXT01 > WVXT01 > WVXT01 > CAZJWT01. The sequence continues at coordinate 646 of CAZJWT010000053.1, forward strand.
TTCCCCATATCTCTAATTATTACTATTTCGACACATATCGTTATGTCTACCAATTTTTGGCTACATTTGTTCTACTTTTTCTCTTCCCTTTAATAATCGTAAAATTGGTTTTCAAGGAGAAACTTAAGGATTACGGATTGACATTGGGAGATAAGAGATATGGGTTACGATTTATTATTATAACCATTCCTCTCATTGTAACTCCAATAATATTTCTGGGTTCACGTATGCCAGAGATTCGTGCAGTATACCCGCTATCAAAACTGGTTCAGAATAATGCTTTGGTTTTCTTATTGTATGAATTTTCTTACTTCTTGTTATATTATGTGGGTTACGAGTTTTTCTTTAGAGGATACATGCTATTTGGATTGAGAGAAAAATTTGGCGATACCTATGCAATTTTACTGCAAGTTATTCCTTCTGCTCTCTTGCATTTTAATAAGCCAGAGTCGGAATTCTTAGGGTCAATAGTTCTGGGAATAGTACTGGGCTACCTTGCTTTGCGAACCCGTTCTATATTGTATCCCTTTATAATCCATTCTTATATAGGAGTCTCTACAGACTTATTCGTAACTATCCTATAGTCACAAAAACTATTAAAGGAGGAAAGGGAAAAAGTACCTGTCACCTTTTTACTATGAGAGTTTTTATTACTGGAATAAATGGTTTTATTGGAAGCAATTTGGCAACACGCCTAATCGCAGAAGGTCAAGAAGTATGGGGCCTGGTGAGGAAAACCAGCAATCTCTCTTTCCTTGAAGGGTTAACAGTAAAATTATTTTTGGGAGATTTATCAAATAAACCTTTATTAGATAAAGCTACCCAGGGAGTAGATGTAGTATACCATGTAGCAGGATTGGCATCCGACTGGGGATCAATAGAACTATTTAGAAAAGTAAATGTAGAAGGTACCAAAAACCTTATGGAAAGCTCACTCAACTCTGGAGTCAAAAGATTCGTCTTTATCAGTTCTGCTGCAGTTCACGGATTTGCGGGCTTCCACAATGCTATAGAGGATTCCCCAAAGACAGCCACCATCTTTCCTTACTGTATAACCAAAAAGGAAGCAGAGGATTTGGTAAATAGATTCCACAGAGAAAGAGGTCTACCTACATTGATTATCAGACCGGGGAATGTTTTTGGGCCAAGAGATCGAGTAACTTTTGCAAAAATGGCAGAACTCATAGAGAAGGGACAGATGGTCTATATTAGTAGAGGAAGACCTTTAACCTGTCCCACATATGTTGAAAATCTGATAGATGCCATTCTCCTTGCTGTAAACAGGAAGGATACAGTAGGAGAGACATTCATTATCACTGATGGGCTGGAAATCACCTGGAAGGAATATAAGGATAAGATTGCCGAGAAACTCGGCGTAAGAAGACCTTTGTTCTCCATCCCTTACCCTATAGCCTATTCTGCCGCGGCTGTCTGTGAGGCAATCTTAAAATTGTTCAGGTCAAAGAAACCACCCATAATAACTCGCTACAGAATAGCCAACGTGGGTAAGGATTACCATTTCAATATAGAAAAAGCGAGGACTAAACTTGGCTACCAACCGAGAGTCTCTCTGGATGAAGCTATGGAGAGAACGGTAAAATGGTATAAGAGTAATTCAAAATATCATATAAAGTCTTCGAAATCTTAACGCTTTCAAATATTCGTCTGATATACCCTGTACTTCTTGTATACTTTACCACCCATCATTTCGGCTGCTCGCTGGGTTAAGACGTTATCTTCCAGCACCCATGAAGACTCACAGTATTTATAACCAACCCTCTGGGAACCTTTCAATCCTTCCAATATAAGGAGCGTCTCAATTCCTCTCTTCTGATACTCTTTTACCACCCCCATAATTGGTAAGCGCTGAGTAGTAATCTTCTTCCTGTACCATAGGAATTTCAGAATAGTCCAGGGATTCAACTTTCCGTTCATCTTTTTAGTAACCTCATTATAGTTAGGAACCGTAATTAACATTCCCACTGCCTTACCATCTACTTCAGCCATGGGAAGCGTTCCCGTCACGAGAAAAGGCTTCAACTTCATAGCCTCAGTGTAGAACTCCTCCTTTGTCCAGGGAACGAATCCCCAGTTTTTTTCCCAGGCATTATTATAGATTGTACGAACATTCTCCACTTCGTTTTTCCAGTTTTTTAGATTGCCTTGTCGAATTTTAACATCTGGATTTTTCTCTTTTATTTTCTTAGCCACTTTTTCTAATCTTTCTAAGGGACCCTTGTCTACCTCTATCAAATAGGCGAAGAAATCCATCCCTTTAACTAAGCCATATCTTTCCATAAAATATATATAGTATTTTGGGTTGTAGGTCATCATAATGAAAGGGCTTGAGTTAAATCCTTCTATAAGAAGACCGACTTCGTCGTTGGTAGAAGGGTTCATCGGACCGGCCATCTTTTCCATGCCTTTCCCTTTTAGCCATTCCCTTGCCCTGTTAAACAAATTTTCGGCAATTGTGTAGTCTTCGAAGGACTCAAAGAATCCAAAAAACCCCATCTTCTCATTGTGAAAATTTATATAGTTATGGTCAATTATAGCGGAAATCCTTCCCACCGGTTTGCCGTCTCTTCTGGCGATGAAAAGCTCCTTTTCGGCATGTTGCCAGAAAGGATTCTTTTCGCCCAAAATAAGTTTTACGTCCCTGATTAATGGTGGTGCCCAGTAAGGGTCATTTTGATAAACCTTCCAGGGAAATTTTATAAAACCCATCAACTCCTTCTTAGTTCTTACTTCTCTAACCTCAATTTTTCCTGCCATACTCACCTCCCTAGAGATAGAGATAATGGGGTCAGAGTGATTTTTCCATCCCCACCTGTTTCGACCCACCTTTATAGAAGATAGCAATTTGCTTATTCCCACTCAGAATGATGCTGTGAAAATATCCCACTTCAACTAATCTTAGCATAACTGAATTAAAAAGGATAAGTCATATGTGCTGAAAAAAATGACTCTGACCCCTTTTACTGTTTGATTGCCTCGACCATCTCCACAGCCCTCTTAGTCTCCCTAACGTCATGAACTCTCAGAATACTTGCTCCCTTGTTAACACACCAGATAGCCGAAGCAAGAGAACCCTCCAGTCTCTCCTCGGGCTCTAACCGGAGCACTTTCCCTATAAAGGATTTTCTGGAAACTCCAACCATAATGGGTCTACCGAGCGATTTGAATTGGTCCAGATTCTTTAGAATTTCCAGATTGTGCAGGACCGTCTTACCGAACCCAATTCCTGGGTCCACAATAGTCTTTTCAATGTCAATGCCTGCCTGTTCACAAAAATCTATCCTTTCCTTGAGAAAAGCGAATATCTCGCTTACCACATCCTTGTATCTGGGATTCCTCTGCATCTTCCGCGGAGTACCCTGCATATGCATCAGGCAAACAGGAACTCCACTACTACGCACTATGTTAGCCATCTTTTCGTCCATACGTAACGCGGAAATATCATTAACCATACTTGCTCCAGCATCAATAGCTTTCTTTGCCACCCCTGCTTTATAAGTGTCAATGGAGATGGGTACCTTAATTCTGGATGTGAGCTTCTTTATTACCGGAATCACCCTCTCCAATTCTTTCTTTTCTTCTACTGAATTTGCCCCGGGCCGGCTCGACTCTCCGCCGATATCGATAATGTCCGCACCCTCTTCTGCCATCTGGAGCGCGCGTTCCACTGCTTGCTTGGCGTTATTGTATTTTGCACCATCATAAAAAGAGTCGGGGGTTACATTTAGAATTCCCATAATTAAAGTTCTCTTGCCTAATTGAAGGGTGTGTCCCTTGAAATTTAATTTAAAATCTCTCTTCTCATAATTGGAAATAGCTCTCTTAACCTCTTGACCGAGTTCAGGGAGACCAAAAGGTTGGCGGCTAAGTTTAGGTACTAACTCCTCGAACTGCCTCTCGGTACCTAAAAGTAAAACATCCGACTTTTTTCTGGAGAAACTTATCACATCCCAGGAAACCGCTGTCTCCCCTCCCAACGATAGCATTTCTTGTTTGATAATATTAGCAGCTTGACTTTTAACATTTTCCAGCTTAATTGAGTAGAAAACCGCCTTTTTCTCCATTATCCTGATACCTGTTTCATCTACACCAATCTTTCCCATTTCTGAGCGAGCGGAAAGAGAATCATCTATACTAATAACTCTCACTTGAGTTCCAGCCATTTTATGAATTCACTTCTCCTGGCAAAGGTAAGAATTATCAAATTGTTTTAGCTGTCTTTTATCATTCAATAGCAGGGTGCAAAACGGAAGGCAAAAACTACTCGAGGAATTCAATCTCTATCAATTTCGAGTCCTTCCGAAAGGAAGGATTTATAAACGGAACCTCCGATTTCATCGGAGCACTCCAGGGGTTTTTGGGAGTCCTTCCGAAAGGAAGGTCTGGGCGACCATCCCGCTATGGCGGGATAAATTTCGGTCGCCCCTACGCAAATTCGCGAGAAATCCACAGTATTATTTGCCAATTAAGGCCATTGCTTCACTACGGGTACGCACGTCTTTTAGAAATATGCCTCGCATTACTGAGGTGATCACCCGCGAACCCGGCTTCTTTATCCCACGCATGGTCATACAAAAATGTTCGGCTTCAATCACCACTAACACTCCCTGAGGGGACAAGGCCTCCATTATAGTATCAGCAATCTGCTTGGTGAGCCTTTCCTGCACTTGAAGCCTGTGAGCGAGAGCTTCTACCGCTCGAACAATTTTGCTCAGCCCCGCAACTCTATCTTTGTGGGGCATATAAGCCACGTGGGCTCTGCCAACAAAAGGCAACATATGGTGCTCGCACATCGAGTAGAGTGGAATGTCCCGCACCAGAACTATCTCTTCATAATTCTCCTTCTCATAATGTACTTTAAGTTCCCTGGCTGGTACCTGAGAGTATCCAGCCAAAATTTCTCCATACATTTCGGCAACACGTTGAGGAGTCCTCTTAAGTCCTTCTCTGGAGGGGTCCTCTCCTATTGCCTCTAAGATCATTGTTACAGCTCTCTCAATTTTCTTCTTGTCCATCACTCTCCACTCTTTGTAGTTCTCTGTTGAGTTCTACTCTTCCTTTCGTTATTGGGAACTTCTTTAGCATGTTTCAATATTTCTTCGACTTCTTCTCCCACAAGGATTTCCTTTTCTATTAGTGCTTTAGCCAATCTATCCAGTTTAGCCATGTTCTTTCTCAAAAGCTCCTTAGCCCGCTCTCTACAATCTTCCACAATCTTCTTTACCTCTTGATCTATCATTTCTGCCGTTTTTTCACTATAAGCTTTCTCTTTAACGAAATCTCGGCCCAAAAATATCTCACTATCTTTTTTCCTGAGAGTCAATGGGCCAACTTTATCGCTCATTCCATATTCGCAGACCATCTTATGGGCAATCTCAGTCGCTTGCTGGAGGTCATTTTCAGCGCCAGTAGTCAATTCATTAAAAGTCAACTCTTCAGCAGCCCTGCCTCCCAGGAAAACAGTCAGCTTATCTGTAATTTCAGTTTTAGTAGACAAGTACTTATCTTCCAGAGGAAGTTGCAGCGTATATCCCAAAGCAGGTCCCCGAGGAATAATTGAGACCTTATGGATGGGGTCTGTGCCAGGAATCAGCTTTGCCACCAGAGTATGTCCAGCTTCATGATAGGCAATAATCTTCTTCTCTCTTTCAGAAATCATCCTGCTTTTCCTCTGCGGACCAGCAATAACCCTATCGATGGCTTCCTCGAGCTCTCTCATTCCTACTGCCTTCTTATCTTCACGAGCTGCCAGAAGTGCGGCTTCGTTAACCAGATTGGCTATATCGCTACCAACAAACCCTGGAGTCCTTCTGGCGATAACCTTTAAGTCCACCTCGGGAGCCAATTTTATGTGGCGGGTATGCACCTGCAGTATCTCCTCGCGGCCTTTCAAATCGGGATTGGGCACCATTATATGCCGGTCGAATCTTCCCGGTCGTAGAAGTGCTGGGTCGAGAACATCCGGCCTATTAGTCGCTGCAATGAGGATGACTCCCTCCTTGGTATCGAATCCATCCATCTCCACCAACAACTGATTGAGGGTCTGCTCCCGCTCATCGTGACCGCCTCCGATGCCTGCAAACCTATGCCTTCCAACAGCGTCCAACTCATCCACGAACAAGAGACAAGGAGCATTTTTTCTTCCCTGAGCGAACAGGTCACGCACCCTCGAAGCTCCCACTCCCACAAACATCTCTACAAACTCAGAGCCACTGGCGCTGAAGAAAGGCACCCCTGCTTGCCCTGCGACTGCCTTTGCTAAAAGTGTCTTGCCTGTGCCCGGGGCTCCATAAAGCAAGACTCCTTTAGGAATCTTTCCACCGAGCTTCTGAAACTTTTTGGGGTCCTTCAGGAATCCAATTATTTCTTGAAGCTCTTCTTTAGCCTCATCTACTCCTGCAACGTCATTAAAAGTTACCCTCTGTTTGCTCTGGTCAAAAAGTTTTGCCCGGGTTCTGCCAAAAGACATAGCCTGCTTCCCGCCAGCCTGCATCGAGCGAATCAACATCCACCAGATAAAAATAAATAGGAGAATTGGCCCAAAATTGAAAAGCACAACAGAGAGCCAGTTTCTCTTAACCTCACCTTTGTATTTGACTCCATAGGCCTCCAGTTCCTCCACAAGCTTAGGGTCGTCCACAGGCACAGTCCTAAATTTAACCAGCTCTCCCTCTTCATTCTTAAAAATTCCTTTAATTACGGCCTCGCTAATTAAACATTCTACTACTTGGCCTGACTTCAAATAGCTCTTGAATTCACTATAATCTATTTCCTTATATTCCTGGGGCCTCATCAATCGGGCAAAAAGCATAGCAACCAGAATGATAATTAGCCAGAGAGATAAGCCCTTCAAAAATTTATTCATATTTAAACCACCCCTTCAATCACTGGGACTGCTCCTCAAGGAGACCAACATAAGACTTCTTCTTACCTGGGAGAACTTGAACTTCCAAAATCTTTCTAGTATCTTCGGTAACTCTTGCCTTATCGGCTCGGCGAAACCCGACGACCCAGAGAATATCATCCCCCTCTACCAGAAGGAGAACCCGGTTCCGCAAATGTCTTGCTATCTTTTTATCGATAAAGAAGTCACTGATCTTCTTCGTACCCCTCAACCCAAAAGGTCTGAAACGGTCCCCCTCCCGTCTATTCCTCAAGATTAAGTCCTTAAGGTTTACCTTATCTACATCGAAATACGCAGTATTGGCTTCCCTATCTGAAATAGGATGAAAATCTACTATCCGGGTGTTGACTGTTAAGTTCAGATGCTCAATCTCGTTTTTGCCAGGAACTCTGATTGGATAACTAAATTTTCTAATTCTTCGCTCAGGAAATGTTGAAAATATTAGGAAATTGCCCTCTCTTCTGACACTGAACCTCTTACCCAGATTAATCCTTTTCCCTTGAGGGCTCGTGTGAGCTAAACTCCTTATCGCCTCTATCTGGCCTAGACTTACAATCCCCCCAAAAAGCCTGTGCAAAATTCTCCTCTGAACAGCTACATTATATCTTAAAAATCTCCTTAAATCAATCAAAATTTTCCCCGTCGCCCCCAAAACTACTTTGGGAAAAATTCTCTCCACCACTCCATCCCAATAGGCATTCTCTTCTTTCAAAATCTCTGACAGGCGCAGAAGCGCTCCCTCAATGTTCTTATTGTAACCCTCGCGTAAAAGAGGAAGAAGCTTTAACCTGATTTTATTACGAAAGTATTCAGTTCTCCTGTTTGATGAGTCTAAACAGAACGAGAGATTCTTCTTTTTTAAGTAGCTCAAAACTTCTTTTCTACTTACTTCTATGAGGGGACGGATAATTGAAGTTGTACCCGACTTTCTCACAGGGGAAATTCCAGACAATCCCTGAGGGCCGCTACCGCGCAAAAGGTGCATCAACACTGTCTCAACCTGGTCGGAAGAAGTATGTCCCAGAGCAATCTTTTTAGCATCGAGTTTCCTAGCAAGACTCTCAAAGACCTTGTAACGCAAATCCCGTGCCGCCTCCTCAATCGTTAGCCTCTTCCTTCCGGCATAAGCTGGGACATCTAAAGATTTGACAGTAATCGGTAGACCGCTCCTCTCAGCCATACGACTCACGAACTCTTCTTCTCTTTTCGACTCCCTCTTTCTTATTCCGTGGTTAATGTGTAAGATGTGCAAAGATAAGCCCATCTCTTTTGCCAATCTATCCAGGATATGCAAGAGGCAAACCGAATCCGGCCCTCCCGAGACCGCCACTAGGACTTTATCTCCAGGAGAAATCATACCATATTTTTCGATTATCTTTTTAACCTTTGGGAAGACCATTTTTCGATAAAAATAGCCCGCCACTGCGGGCTTCTCATACAACTTAAATTTAATTCTGGTAGCGGCGGTAGGATTCGAACCTACGACAAAGGGATTATGATTCCCCTG
>CAZJWT010000054.1:0-8847 GCA_964550005.1 uncultured Clostridia bacterium
ATTTCGCTATACAGGATATTTTTCTTATCCAGTACTATAGCATAACCCTCAGCCTGAGCAATCTCCCTAACCACATCGTAAATCTTTCCTAAGACCTGATGGGTTATCTCTTTCTCAAGCCTGGTCAATTCGTCTTTCATCTTCTCTACTGTCTCATTAAGTTTTTCCTTCTTTAGTTTAATTACTTCTTCGGGAAGTGGTTTCGTTACAACTGGGGCAGTAGAAATTTCCACCTTCTCTTCTTCCACCAATCCCGTGATGGGTACTGACTCTACCGTTTCCGTTTTCTTGCTGGCAACGTCCAAATCTCTTATCTCTTTTTCCAGTTTAGCTATCTCCCTTCTTTTCGTCTTGATCTCCCCTTCCATTTTCTTTTTTGCTTCTTTAACGCTCTTATATTCATCAAAAACTCGCTCTATGTCTACATAGGCGATTCTTTCCGAAGAGAGCATTACTGCTTTTACGCTGGGAAGTGTAGAAGGAAAAAAATAGAAAAAGGAAAAAACAAAAAAGAAAGACAAAATTTTTTTCATACTGGAATCTCCATTTCTTTTATAACCCTGCACCATCCAGAAACCGGAAAAGGGTGGGGGAAGCGTGCCCGACCTGTGACCTGGAGTCCCCCGATTTCATCTAGGGGTTATTCCTCCCCCGATTTCATCGGGGACTCCAAAAGATGCCAATTCTTAGAAAGTCTGTCCAATTGTGAAATACCACTGGGATTTGTCTTCCCCCGGTATATGATTTAGTCCATATCCCCAATCGAGACGGACAGGGAAAATAGGAGTCTTAAACCGGATTCCTGCTCCTATCCCAACCTTCAATTGATTATCTCCTGAGCCTATGGTAAAGTTAAAATCCCCTTTCCTCCAGCTTCCTCCCATATCAAGGAAGACTGCTCCCTGCAAAACAGTGTGACCTTTCTCCATAACTATGGGAAACTTATATTCTACATTGCTTACGAACATCGTCACTCCTCCCTCGTCAGGTCCGATCTCACCCCTATAGTCATAGCCCCTTACGCTGTCAGCTCCACCCACATAGAACCGTTCATAAATTGGCACTCCTGTGGAGGGAGAAAAACTGCTAACAATCCCATACCTCAATTGGAGCGCCAGAACAAAGCGCCAGAATGTGGGGAAAAACCAGCTACTGGAGGCAAAAGTTTTGACGAAATTGTTATCTCCTCCCAGGATACCCCCAGAGACCTGAAAAGAGATAGAATTCCGAGAACCTCTGGAAGCATCGAATATATTATCCCTGCTATCTCTTATTAGATAGGTGGTAAAACTACTGCTATCCTTTGTTCCTTCCTCTCTTGGGTATTGAGGTGCATTGTATATTTTTACCCGTTCATAATCGTAAGTGAACTGGAGGCTGAGAATATCTGATAGGTGGGGACCTACTCTGATATCTCCACCACTTCTCCTCTCTTGATAGTAGTCTCTATCTCTATCTGTATCGTAGACATCAATGCCAAAAAGGACATGTCTTCCCAGAAACCATGGTTCAGTAAAACTGAGTTGATAGTTGGTCTTTTTCTTACCAAACTCCAGCATTAAGTCGACTCTTTGCCCTCTGCCCAAAAAGTTGCTCTGAGTAATCTGAAGGGTGCCTACAAGCCCGTCTTGCGAGCTGTACCCTGCTCCCATACTGAGTAATCCTGTCCTTTGCTCGGTTACCTTACATATGAGGTCTGCTTTATAAGGGTCGTCAGTTTCACCAATCTCAATTCCGACATCTGAAAAAAAACCCAGGTTATATAGCTGTTCCTGTGTCCGCCTTATCTTTTTTACATTGAACGCGTTCCTTTCCTTTACGAGAAATTCCCGTCTAATTACATAGTCCTTAGTAATGACATTCCCTTCTAACAAAATCCGATCAATATAAACTATCCCGTCCTCATCTATAGAGACCGAAATGTTTACTACCTTTCTCTCGTCATCGGAAGAGTATTCTGGATTGGAACGCATCAGAATATAGCCTTTTTCTGCATAGCGTTCCTGAATATTAAACAGACTCTCTTCAAACTTTGCCTGATTAAAAATTTCTCCCTGTTTTACTTCTAAGTCTCTTTCCAGCTCTTCTGTGGCAAACACGTAGTTACCTTGAAATCGTATATCTCCCACTGTATACTTCAGGCCTTCGTAAACGAATAGCGTGACAAATATTTGCGTTTTCTCTTCATTATAGGTAATGATAGGGGTTCCTAAGTGAACCTTCAGGAACCCTCTGTCTTTATAATAAGATTCTATTGTCTTTAGGTCGTCATCCAGTACTCCCTTTTTAAAAAACTTTTTTCTTTTAGTCTGTAACTTCTTATTTATCTTTCTTGTTTCAAATGCCTCCACCCCAATTAAATTGACTTTTCCTATCCTCACCTGTTTGCCTTCTGTAATAAACAAAGTCACTATCACCATTCCACTCTTCTCATCTTCCGTTGTATAAGGCTCTACTTTTACATCTGCATAACCTTTCTCTTTATAGAGAGTAACAATCTTTTCAGTATCCTCTTGTATTTTCCTGTTATCAAAAGGTTGTTTCTCTTTTGACTCCATTTCTTTCTCCAATTTGCTATTAGAGAACTTTTTATTTCCTTTAAATTCTATCCGTTTAATCAGAGGCTTCTCAGTTACCAGATAAGTAACCTTTACTCCTTCCTCAACCTCAGAGACTTCAATTGTAATATTCTCAAAGAACCCGAGTTCGTATATGCTTTGCAAACCCTCGCTTACCGCTTCTTCTGAATATTCATCACCCTTTTTTATCCCTAGAGTCTTCAATATTTTCTTAGTTTCCACATTTTTATTTCCAGTTATTTCGATTTCTCTTATCTTTACAGTGTCGGAAAAGAGATAACCTGAAAAAAGAAATATAAAGAAAAAAAATAGAACTGTAAGTTTTTTCTCCATCGGATTCAATCGATTATTTAGCATATTTTTATTATATTATCAAATTCTCTTAGAAAAGTAAATATTTAAAACTAAACCAATTTATGGCACAACCCCCTCACCTTAAATCCTCTCCCCCAAGGGGAGAGGGACAGGGTGAGGGGAAATTAGACTAAAACCTTATCTGTCTTTCGATTCCAAAATATCTCTCCTGTTCTCCCACTTTACCTTTCAAAGAGGTCCCTCTCTTAAGTCTATATAACAACTCCACTTCATGCCGCAATTCCAGCTTATTCAACAATCCTTCGTCGAATTGCAACTTGTAACCTAAGTATAAGTCACTGGATAAATACTTTCCCAAAGTTATTTCCGTACCCTCCAAAAGACTGCTTTTTTGCTCTCCTTTACTGGCTTCGGGAGAACTCAATCTCTCCCCTGTCTTCTGTGCAAGGTTAGTATCAACCTTAACCACATCTACCAGACCAGTCGATCTCAGAATCGACTTAATCAAAGGGCTGGCCAAGCTACTATCGATTAACTTCAACAGTTCCTTCCTCAACAAACCGTTCCCCTCTTGCGTAGAGAACCTCAAGGAATCCAAACCAGTAGCCTTAGCCAGTGCTTCCTGCTCAGTCATTTCAGGATCACTTCTGGAAATAAATTTTGGCTTAACCTTTCCCCATTTTCCCCTCTCTACTACTAACATAATGGTATCGCCTTTGACAGGACACTCCGCCCTAGCCTCTAAAAAGAGCTCATCATCTATACATTCCACCGTGGCCTCCTTCACGGTGAAGGTAGCTTCCAGATAACTTATCTCTCCTTTAACAGCTGTAATAGTTCCATTAACTGTCAAGTCCTTAGTTGGGCGGGTAAGCTTCATATCTCCTTGTACCTGGACTTCAGCAAATCTATTCTCATACCACGTATTTTTACCAGCTTTAATCTGCAAATTCCAAACCGCAGGCTTCAGAAAATCTAAATTTAAATCCTTCGTATCCTCGGTTTTGGGAGGATAAGTAAAATGGGTATTTTCCAATTCAATTGCTCCCTGTAAGCTATACGACTGGCAAGTCCCATATGCTCGGATTTTTCCCTTCAACTCGAGAGAACAAGGAACCTCAGACAGGAGACGACCAAAAAACGAACTCTGAGGTATCTTCAAAAAAGGTATTTTAAGAGGAATTCCATAGTACTTCGTATTCTCGAAGACAACATCAAACTTATTTAGCCTCCAGCCAGCCAAAATTACCTTTCCTTTAAAGTCTATTTCTCCTTTTTCTATCCTGCCATTGATTTGATTGATAACTATATTACTATCCTTAATGGAAATATCGCAAGTCAAATCATCTATCCTCTTAAATACTTCTCGGCCGTATAGAGTAGCCTTATTTATACGAAGATATCCATTCATAACGGGCTCTTCTCGAGTCCCTGTAATATGAAGGGAAGCATTGAGCTCGCCTTTTGCATCCGTTATTTCTCTCGAAAGAACCCGTAATACGCTCGCCTCACTATCAAGCATTTCTAAAGAGAAGTCTATTCCTCTACCATCTTTGCCCTCTTTCGGATAAGGAATAGTTCCCCAACATCTAACATTATATTCTCCTTTTTTATTTAATATGAATTCCTGTAGACTTACACTCCCGCCATCTGCTTTTAACAGAGCCTTGAAATCGTCAAATAGGAGATTTCCTATCGAACCATCGGTGACATCTATTCTCCCTTGCATAAATATGGAATCATATCCTCTTCCCTTCTCTCCTTCTATCGAAGCCCGGCTGAGCCTGAGGCCAAACCCACTGTTTCCTTCAAGTAGAGTCCTCACATTTAGCAGTTCCCCTATGATGCTGAGAGGAATTCTTCCCTTTCTTCCCTCGACAGTTAGGTCGATTGGTCCAGAAAGGTCAGCATTCCCATTAACAGCTATGAGTCTATCTTTGCCTTGGAAAAGCTCGAGTAGCTTCACATTGAAACTATCCAGGCGTTCAAAGTCTATCTCTCCCAAGAGCTGAAAGGCCTCTTTACCAACAGGTAGGAAAAACAGCTTTCTCTCTCCATAAGAAAGCTTCAATCTTAAGGCTTCAAAGTTGTGACGATTCACCCACAGATCCCTCGTCGTCACCATAAGCTCCAGGACAGGGGAGTTCGATGAGAAATTGGCAGTTCCACTCAATTCTGCGCCGCCAAAAATAGACAATTTTGCGAAGTTTATGTTGCGAAATTCACTAAGAAGCGAAAATTCGACTAACTTCTTATACAAGGAAAATCGAATTCTGCTTTCTGGATTAAGTCGAAAGAGACTCTCTCCAAAACCTGCCGAAAAAGAATCGAAGACTAATTCTATTCTTTCATCTTCTTCCCCGAGGGCCTTTTCAACCCTGAAGCCTGTTTTAATCTTGTTCACCTGGAAACTATTTACTCCACTATCTTGCGATTCTAATTCCACTTTTAAGTGCGGATTGCCAAAAGCGCCCCGAAGCTGAACATTTCCGTTAACTTGTCCAAAAGTCTTCAAATTTCTATCCTGAAATAAACCTTGCAATCCACCCAAGTCGAGGCGTTCCAACGCCACATTAATTTCCAGGGGCTCAAGTTTATTGAAATCTATCTTACCCTTGGCTATGGCTGTGCCCTGTGGAGCAAATTTCAATTCTGCCAATTCTAAATTAATTTCCCTTCGACTATAATTAAATACCGACTTAAACAGGAAACTTGTATTCGAAAAAACTCCACGTTGCATATCTAAATAACCATTGATTCGAGGATTCTCCAAACGGCCGTTAAAAAGGAGTTTACCATATAAGTTTCCTTTTATCTCATTAAGCAATGATTTCTCTCCCACAGTTCCAAATACCAAACGGAGAAAATGTTGAACTTTCGTGGTATTCACTTCTATGCCACCTGTCATGGTTTTCTCTTTATCGAACTCAACAGTGAAGTCGCCTTTCCAATCACTCCCACAATGAAAAGAAGAAAGATGGGCAAGTTTTCTATTCAGGGATAGATCCGCAGCCATTGATTCCAATGGTTCTCCATTATATATGAAATCCTTACCTGAAAAGGAACCAGCAATTTCCCAGTCTTTTTCCCAGACCAATTTCCCTCGAAAATTGAGACTGCCAGTGACTCTATTCTCCCCCGAAAGTCTCCAAGATGCAGCCGTCTTCCCTTTAGAGTCCTCGTCCGTTTTAGCCTGTTTCCCAGAGGAAAAATTTACTGGATAATTTCGCCATTCGGTATTCACGCTTATTATATTCTGAGTACCCTTTCTCATTCCCATTTGGGCAGAACCTGTTACTTCCCCATTCCCGGTTGAAAAGTGAAATTTATCCAGACTCAGTCCCTGCTCGGTTGTCTTAAACCCAAAAGCCAATTCGTCAAAAGAGATTCGACCGAACCTAAGTTGGACGACGGAAACCGACCCATTAGCCTTAAGATTCTCCCACCAAGAATCACCCAAGGAAAGGTTTGAAAAATCGATTTCGCCCCGAAGAGTACCTTCTATTTCTCTCGGCTTGCCACGTTTGTCAGAAAATAGAGTTGAAATCAACTTCAAGTCGCCATCTGTGGTTTCTATGGATCCTTCTACAACGGGTATCTCTCTGTCGAACTTGACAGTTAAGTTTGCCGAGTATACATTGTTAAGTCTAAAGGAGGTGAGTTTCAAAATCTTTTCCCTGTAGTAGACCACAGAGTCAAATTCCGTCTTTTTTTCCATTACTTTCAAACTGCTGCTCCACACTTTTCCAGAAACCTCGGGAGATTTCATGGTTCCCCCAATTTTCCCGAGGAAATTCACCCGCCCCGAAAATTTATCGGTTCGTTGGACAAGCCAAGGTATGTGTCCAGTTTCTACATAGGAGTCGTCTAGAACTGTTAGGTCCAATTTCTTGCCATCAAGAAGTCCAATCTGGCCAGCCAAAGCTATGCGAGCGCGTTCAGGGGCTAAAATCTCTAATCTGGAAATTCTTATGGCCTCCCTGCCCAACAAGAGAGTACTATTTACCTTGTAGTTATTTTCGCTGGTCTGGGCTTTTATTTCCAGTTCTTTCTTTGCATAATTGAAAAATCCTGAGACAGACCCTAAATTGGCTCCTAAAAATTTCACTTCTTTTAAGTCTATTTGTCCCTTAGCCTGGATTTCGGCCGGCTTACCGAAAATATTACCAGAAAGAGACCCTTTGCCCCTTACCTCATCTGTCCAATCTCGCGGAAGGAGACTTTCGAGGGTTATACTACGCAAGGCAAAATCTAAATCCAGATAGGGTTTATCAATATCTATCTTACCCGAAAAAACCAGAGCGCCCTCATAAATATTGCCCTGCAGGTTTAATCTCACCGTCCTATTTTGATAGATGAATTGGCCCTGAAATTCGTTTACCGGTCGACCTGCTATTTTAGCCCTGGGAAGAAGGAACCAGCCCTTTAATTCGGGATTAGATATGCTCCCAGATATATCCATAGATACTTTCGCTGAACCTTCTAAAGGAAGTAGGCTCTTCAATCCATCGATTTTGACAATTTCTGGAAGGCTAGAAAGTGCTAAATCGGTTGAAAGGGTGAGCCCAAGAGCCGGCTGGGAAAGGTATCTCTCCAGGCCACCGGAAAGTTTGATTTCCGACCCTTCGTATCGCAGAAATATTCCCTGACTGCCAATTCTATAATTGTCAAAAACGATCCTTCCTCTGATGTCTTTCACTGTGTGAGATAACCATCGACAAGACAGTTCCTCAAGGACCAGTTCGCCAGAAAAGGAGAGAATTTCGGCAAAATCATTAAGCCTCTCTCGGTCCCGACCCATAGATGTCGTTATTCCGATCATCCTGGCATAATTTTCCTCATTGAGAGTCGTTTTCAAATTCAGATAGAAATTACCTTCGCCACTTAATACTTCGAAATTTGGACTCAAGAGAAACAGGTTGCTACAACTTGCCAGGTCTAAATCCAAAATATTCATATTAATGCTTAACTCTCTTTTCTCCTTAGAATATGTGCCCTTTAATCTTATCTTATCATTCCGGCTCTGGTTGCTCCTGCCAGAAAAACTAAAACGGATTTGTGAAGATAACTTTTCGCCCCTGCCTGACCCCTGTCGCCAAAGCAACCGGTGAATTCTATCCCTTGTAGCGAGAACACCTGAAACGTCTTCTATCTCCACCTTTCTAACTTTTTCTTTCACATCTTCAATTGTGATTTTCCCATCCGCGATTACAATACTGGGAAGGGTAGAAATAGCCAATACTTTCCCAGAGGTTGCTGGAAGCATAAAATTCCACCTACCCATCCGATCAGTCAAAAAGAGATGGGGAGACTTGACAACGATCTTTACTATACTCTTTCCAAAATTTCGTTTCCTGAGCAAGATAAGAAGGGGATTATAATTAATGGTAACTTTCTCACAGGCCAAAACTACCCCCTCTGACAATCTCTTCTCACTGGCTATGGCAACGTTCTGCAAGGTAACTCGATTAACAATATTCGTACTAATTTTGCCAACACTAACTTCTCTGTCGAAAGTTTTCCTTAACTCAACTTCAACGTATGTTTTCATTATTCTGGACAAACCCATTGTGGTCTTGGCTAAGTATACAAATCCCAGAGTTACAACAAGAAAACCGATAAGGATAATAGCTGTTCTCAAAATTGCCTTTTTCATCCGACCTCCGAATCGACGTTATTATATACTTTTCAGCCTCAAATTGCAAGCAAAAAACGGGATGGTTCTCGAAATGAAGGATTGAAATTCTTCTCAAAAGGAGGATTTTAATGTGAGGAAAAAACCGCGATGAAATCTGAAGTGTGCATCCCGATTTTCAATCGGGAAATTTGTGCCTACAATGAGGCAGGACTTCAAATCGTGCTGGAGTCCTCCCGAAAGAGGCTGTGTCATAACCCCCTTTGTCATTGCGGGCATAATACTTAAAAAGTGTTGCTATTAAAAACAGTAACTATA
>CAZJWT010000055.1:0-8742 GCA_964550005.1 uncultured Clostridia bacterium
TTTCTATCTTGTAGAGAAAAGATACTGCTTTTGTCTTCTGCCTTACTTTTCTTAACAATTCCTTCCTGAGTTCTATAAGTCCACCGTTTGCTTTGAGCAATTGCGAGGATTTCTTTTCGAGCTCTTCTCCCAGGTCTACCACTTTTTCGACTAAATCGTCCTTTCCCAAGACTTACTCCTTATGATAATTTTTTCCGCGAAGAATTAGCTCATTTGGAAAATAAAAGGCCGAGTTACCAAAACTCGTAATTTTTGATAATGCGGCCACAATCCACTTATTGAAAATCATAGATACTCTGGTAAAACCAGATAGAAGCGAGCCTTTGTTCCCCAGCACACTATCCTCCTCTGTCAAAAGTTTATATCAAAAATGTAAAATCTGTGTAAAAAAGTTGTAAACTTTTTGTAAATTTTTCCAGGACTACACTATAGCCTTCTCTGTCTCCTTATCAAAAATGTGAACTTTATCCATATCAAAGACCATTTCTATATCCTGGTTAACTTTTGCTTTATTGTGTGAGCTAACCCGGGCAATAAAACTACTCTTACCAGTGCTTAAATGTAACAATTTCTCAGCACCCATAGGCTCCACCACCTCTACAGTGCCGGAAATGGTGTTATCTCGGGTAGCTCCTGAAGAATATAGTTTATCATAAATATCCTCTGGTCGGATACCAAAGATTACCTCTCTATTCACATAGGGTTCGAGAGCATCTTTCATTCTCTTACTGACTTTTACTTCGTAGTTTCCTTCATCTATGTATATTCCAGCCTCTTTCCTTACCACCTGACATTCCATAAAGTTCATTGAAGGCGTACCTATGAACCCGGCCACAAACTTATTTGCCGGCTGGTCATAGAGAGTGATTGGGTCTGCCACTTGGTGAATGATGCCATCATTCAATACAGCAATCCTATCGCCCATAGTCATGGCCTCGACTTGGTCGTGAGTTACGTAAATCATAGTAGCTTGCAGCCGGTCGTGAAGCTTAATGAGTTCTGTTCTCATCTGAACTCTCATCTTTGCGTCCAAATTACTCAAAGGTTCATCAAATAAGAAAACTTTCGGTTTGCGAACTATAGCCCTGCCCACTGCCACCCTCTGCCTCTCACCGCCAGAGAGTGCTTTCGGCCTTCTATTTAGAAGAGCCCGAATGCCTAAAATATCTGCCGCTTCCTCCACCCTGTGCCTTATCTCTTCCTTGGGATACCTCTTCAATTTCAGTGCAAAAGCCATATTTTCATAAGCAGTCATATGGGGGTAGAGAGCGTAGTTCTGGAAAACCATAGCAATATCTCTGTCTTTAGGAGCAATGTCATTGACCTGCCTATCATCAATATAGATTTCTCCTTCAGTAACTTCCTCCAGGCCAGCAATCATTCTTAGCGTGGTCGATTTCCCACAACCTGAGGGTCCAACCAAAACACAAAACTCTTTATCAGCAACTTCTAAATTAATATCCTTGGCGCCGATAACACCTCCAGGATATACCTTTGTTGCCTTCTTTAAAACAACTCGCGCCATCTAATACCTCCTGTGAATCAGCTCCGAAGGAGTCCGATGCCTCCATCGGGTTTCGGAGTCCTGTCGGACCTGTGCTCAACTGGAGTCCTCCGATTCATCGGAGGTTTGGCTTTATCGGCCTCCCCCGATTGCATCGGGGACTCCAAACATTTCTTAGAAATTGAAATCTATCAAGTCTCTATCTATTACGATTGTTTCCTCTCTGCTCCTGCCCATAGAGACTATAGAGATTTTCGCGTGCACCAGTTCTTCTATTTTACTTAAATATCTCTTTGCATTTGTGGGCAGTGAATCGAATTTCTGGATGCCTTTAGTTTTCTCTTTCCACCCTTTCAGATTTATATAGACAGGTTTACAATCTTTGAAAATTTCTCTGCCGCTGGGAAACTCTCTAATTAATCTTCCTCGGTAGCGATATGCTACACAAATTCTCAAAGGGTCGAGCCCATCCAGAACATCCAGCTTGGTCAAGGCCAAGCTGTTCAGACCATTTATCCTCACTGCATGTCGGACAATGGCGGCATCAAACCAGCCACAGCGTCGAGGCCTACCTGTAGTTGCTCCAAACTCCTTTCCCTTCTCTCGCAATAATCTCCCTATCCCATCCCTCAACTCGGTGGGAAATGGGCCCTCACCCACCCTGGTAGTATATGCCTTGACAACTCCTAAAACCCGGTCGATTTGCGTAGGGCCTATGCCTATACCCACGCAGGCTCCTCCAGCTACCGGATTGGAAGAGGTAACATAAGGATAACTTCCATAATCAACGTCCAATAGCGTCCCCTGAGCGCTCTCCAGGATAACATTCTTTCTTTGAGAAATTATTCGGTTAATCGTTATCGCCGAATCCACAACCAGTTCTTTAATTATTGGCAGTTGCTTTTCCCGTTTTTCCAGAATTTCTCGTCTCAACTCGGACAGCTTACACACTTTCCTCAGAAGAGGCGCCTTTTCTTTCAAGTTCCTGTCCAATAGTTCCCTGAATAGGCGTAGGGAAAGGAAATCGGCCATTCTTATGCCCACTCTCGCCACTTTATCAGCGTAGGCTGGCCCGATGCCTCTTCGGGTAGTACCGATTCTCCGCTTACCCTGCTCGGTTTCCCTGAGCTGGTCTAGCAGCCGATGGTATGGCAGAATAACATGGCAGGCGTCACTTACGAAGAGCCTGCCTTTTATTTTTATTCCTTTCGCTTCAAGAAAACGGATCTCTTCTACCAGTGCTTGGGGATCTACTACCACTCCACTTCCAATAATACACTTCTTACCTGGCTCGAGGATTCCCGCTGGAACTAAGTGCAGAATAAATTCCTGACCATTAAAAACAACAGTATGACCAGCGTTGTTCCCACCCTGGTAGCGAATAATATAATCGGCCTTTTCTGAGAGCAGGTGGACAATTTTGCCTTTGCCTTCATCACCCCACTGAGTACCTACCACAACTAAAGTAGCCATATTTTATCTTCTTTCCAGTTTTAGCCGCTTAAAGATTTTATCCACATATCTCAAGTAATATTTGAGATCAAAGCAGGCATCAATTTCTCTTTCTGTAAGATATTTTTGTACTTTCTTATCTTTCTTTAGAAGTTCACGGTATTCGCTACCTTCCTTCCAGGCTGTCATAGCATTTCTTTGAGTGAGCTCATACGCCTTTTCTCGAGAAAGCCCTTTGTTAACGAGTTCCAGAAGGACCCTCTGGGAGAAAATGGTGTTTTTGCTTTTTTCCAGATTCTTCTTCATATTATCAGGATAGACTATGAGTCTTCTTACAATATTTTCGAATTTCTGCAACATATAATCAAGGAGAATTGTACTATCCGGGATAATAACTCTTTCCACAGAAGAATGTGTAATATCTCTTTCGTGCCATAAAGCTATGTTCTCTAACGAAGCTAACGCATTGGAGCGAACCAGTCTCGCCAAACCACAAATTCTCTCACAGGTTATAGGATTCCTCTTGTGCGGCATTGCCGAGGAACCTTTCTGAGTGGGACTAAAATACTCTTCTACCTCAAGAATCTCAGTGCGCTGAAGGTTTCGGATTTCCAGGCCAAATTTCTCCAGCGATCCAGCCACCAGAGCCAATATGGAAAGGTATTCGGCGTGGCGATCCCTCTGGATTATCTGCGTGGAAATCGGGGCTGGCTTCAGCCCGAATTTTTTGCAGACATAGAGTTCCACTCCAGGATTCACATGGGCATAAGTTCCCACCGCCCCTGATATTTTTCCCACGCCAATCACTTCCCTTGCTCGCCTGAGTCTCTCCAAGTTTCTCAAGGTCTCCTGATACCAGAGCGCCAGCTTCAACCCAAAAGTAGTTGGCTCAGCATGGACCCCATGAGTTCTGCCCATCATAACTGTATTCTTATGTTCTATAGCTCTCTTCTTTAGCGCCCGCGAAAGGTTCTCCAGATCCTCAATCAAAATATCTACAGCTTCGACCATTTGAATAGCCAGTGCAGTATCCAGGATATCGGAAGAGGTCAATCCCAGATGAATATATCTTCCTTCTCTGCCTACGCTCTCGCTCAATGAAGAGACAAAGGCAATCACATCGTGATGCACTTTACTCTCTAGTTCTTCGATCCTTTCCAAGCTAAAGCGCACTTTTTTCTTAATTTTGCCAACTGCCTTCCTGGGAATCTCACCAAGATCAGCCAGAGCCTCGCAAACTGCCAGCTCAATCTCCATCATTATTCTGAACCTGTTCTCATCAGTCCAGATTCTACCCATTTCAGGAAGTGTATATCGGGAAATCAATTTAGCCTCCTTCCTCCCCCCCGATGAAATCGGGGGACTCCAAAACAAGGCGAAATTTCCTCAATGATGAACCGCGCCTCTTCAGAGGGGCGGGGTGAACAAACTATCTTTTAACACCCTGTTTCAACTGGCAAAGCTCCACTTTTGCCTGTTTAAATAGTTCCTCTGCCATCTTATCAGGATACTCGCCTTTGAAAACAGCCCGGATAAGCCCGGATTGAATAATCATTTTGGCACAGAGGACACAGGGTTGGTGCGTGCAATATATAGTAGCGTCCTTTATATTTATACCGTTGGCAGCAGCAAATAACAGCCCATTCTGTTCAGCATGTAGTCCTCGGCACAATTCCTGCATCTGCCCAGATGGAACGTTCTTCTGCTCCCGTATACAACCTATCTCTTCACAATGGGGCAGCCCAGTCAATGTCCCATTATATCCTGTGGCAAGAATCCTCTTGTCCCGCACAATGATTGCTCCCACTTTCCTCCTGAGACAGGTGGAACGTTTAGCCACAGTCTCAGCAATTTCCATAAAATATTCATCCCATGACGGCCGTCCCATCTTCCTCCCCTCCTACCACTCAGGCAGAGCTTTCGCTCTGCAGCTACATCTACTGTACGCAGGCTGAAAGCTCCGAAGGAGTCCGAAGTCTCTGTGGAGTCCTGTCGGACCTGCGACTACCTCCAAAACACCCGGGGATGAAGGGACAGTTTGCAGGGGCTTCAATTCCGCGTCATTGCGAGGAAGCGACGCGACCGAAGCAATCTCGAGATTGCCACGGCTTCGCCTCGCAATGACATCTAACCGAGCGACCCCGAAAAATATCCCTTCATCCCCATTATTCAATGTCTGAAATGGCGCATTCCAGTAAAAACCATAGCAATCTTATACTCGTTACAAGCAGCAACCGACTCCTTATCCTTCAGGGAACCTCCCGGCTGAATAATTGCCGTAACTCCAGAGGCGTTAGCCAAATCGACAGAGTCGCGAAAAGGAAAGAAAGCATCAGAAGCAAGAACCATAACCCCCTTATATTTCCCAAATTGCTCTTCCATCTTCCTTGCCGCAATTTTCACTGCATCGACGCGGGACATCTGACCAGCTCCAATGCCCAGCGTCCGGTCTTCGCTCGCCAGAACAATGGCATTTGACTTAACGTGCTTACAAACCTTCCAGGCAAACTCGAGAGCTTTCAATTCCACTTTGGTCGGCTTCCGTTCCGTAACTACTTCCAAACCATCGCTAAAAAGTTTCAAATCCTTTATCTGAACTAATAGCCCACCTGAAACTCTCCTGTAATCGAGTTCCTGAAAAGGCGATTTTCTCTCATCTGACAACTTTAGCAGTCGAATATCTTTCTTTACTTTCAGAACCCTAACTGCCTCATCCTCAAAATCTGGCGCAATTACTGCCTCCACAAAGGTCTTCCCAATCTCTTTTGCTGTCATCCTATCCACTTTCCGATTAAATCCCACAATGCCGCCAAAGGCGCTAACCGGGTCGCATTCTCGAGCCTTCTTGTAAGCCTCAAGGAGAATCTCACCAGTTGCCACGCCGCAGGGGTTGTTGTGCTTTATAATTACTGCTACTGGTTCTTCAAATTCTCCAGCTATATTGAATGCTACATCTAAATCCAGAATATTGTTAAAGGAAAGCTCCTTCCCTCCCAGTTGCTCTATGCCCGTTATTCCCTGAGCTTTTCCTTTAATCATCGATTCTCTATAGAATGCTGCACCCTGATGGGGATTCTCTCCATACCTCAAATCCTTGACCTTCTCCAGCTGGATTTGAAGTAGATCCGGGAAAACAGGAGGAGATGAGTGGGAAGTGAGAAAGTACTGATAGATAAGATAGTTATATCTCGATAGATGTTGGAAGACATCCGTGGCTAACCTCAAAGAAGTATCTTCGCTTATCACGCCTTCGTTCTTCCTCATCTCTTCCAAAACCGAACTATAATGTTGGGGATCAGAAATTGGTACCACCCACTTATAATTTTTGGCTGCTGACCTCAACATGGTTGGACCACCGATGTCAATGTTCTCAATAGCCTCCTCTTTAGTGACACCCTCTCTGGCAATCGTGGCCTCGAAAGGATAGAGATTGATTACCACCATATCAATTAATTCTATATTATGCTCTTTTACATCTCTCATATGTTTGGGGTTATCCCTGAGAGCAAGCAGAGCCCCATGAACTTTGGGATGGAGAGTCTTCACCCTTCCCTCCAGTACCTCAGGAAAGCCTGTATAATCTGAAACTGAGCGGATGGGTATTCCTGCTTCTTTTAACGCCTTAGCAGTCCCGCCCGTAGAGATAATCTCAATCCCCAAATCTTTCAAACCACGGGCAAACTCTACAATTCCTATCTTATCATAGACACTAATAAGAGCTCTCTTAACCTTCGGCATAATCTCTCCTCTAACGGTGTCACCCCTACATCATTCCTGTAGGGGACGGACTCTGTGCCGTCCCATCTTCGGGCGACCACCCCGATACATCGGGATAAACTGCGTGTCGCCCCTACATTTACATCTAACAGTGTCGCTCCTACATTTCCGCGGACTATCGCTCCGCTACTCCTATAAAAACTGGTTATATTCTTTGTAATCCTTCAGTTCCTTTAGATAAGGGACAGACCTTGCGCCAATTCTGGTAATGGAAATACTCGCTATAAGATTAGCAAATTTTCCAGATTTTTCCAAATCCCAATTTTTTAAATCCCCAAAAATAAACCCGCAAGAGAAGGCATCACCAGCCCCCGTCTTATCAACAGGTTTGAATTCCTTATACGACTCAATAGATTTCTTGACCGAACCAGAATAGAGAAAGCATCCCTTTTCTCCCAGGGTAGTCAGAACAATTTTCGGTCCATATTCTGCAATGGCTTTCGAGGCATCGAGAAGTTTTTCTCTTTTGGTCAACTCTTTTATCTCTGGCTCATTAAATTTCACGATTGTTGCCTTATTCAAAATTCCTTCCAGCCTTCTCAGTCCCTTCTCCACAAATATGTACCCCGGGTCGAAAAAAACCTTTACTCCAGATTCCTCAGCATAACGGGAAGCAAGTTCCATCGCCGGGATAGCCTGCTCTCCCTCGATGCTACTCAGGAAGATGTACTTGGTATCGGTTACATAGCCTTTATCAATATTTTCAGGAGAAAGTTTTGCATTGGCTCCTGGATAGGCAAAGAGAATCCTTTCACCACTTTTACTAACAATCGCAATAACGCTTCCACTATTTCTATTACAAACTTTTAGGTGGGATATATCCACCCTCTCTTTTCTCAACCCATCCCTCAGGACCTCTCCAAAATGGTCTTCCCCTATATTTCCGATGAACCCGGAAGTTACCCCCAGGCGAGAAATCCCACAAGCAACATTGGCAGCAGAACCGCCACCAACCATATCCCAGCTCCTGACCACAGTTTCCTGGTCAGGCTTGGGAAATCTATCTACCTTGGCAACTAAATCGATGTTTATGCCACCTATAGAGACTACATCCATCTTATCATCCTAAGCTTCCTGCCTCACCTCTTACATTCTTCCTGAATTTTTCGCTCACAGCTATGAGACGTTCTCTATTATTTCTACTTACCACTTCCAGAATAGGGAACTGTTCAGGATAGGAAGAGAATACTTTCTCTGCCAGTCGCTTATCCACAAAACCGCTGGTAAGAATACCGTCTCCCCACTTTTCTGCCAAATCCACGACCCTCTCCCTACCTCCCTGTAGAAAGGCATCCGCAAGTATCGAAATTGGAAATGTATTTCTTGAAATACAAACTATTTCAGCCTTTTCAATTGCATATCTATTGCCATTAAAAGAGACTGCTAATCCTCTATTTTCTCTTATAAAACTTAATGCTTCTACATCGGTGATGCTATCTCCAACGTACATAGTATCTCGCGGACTATTATTACATTTCTTCAGACTATCTTTTATGGCATTGACTTTTTCTCGACCTCCAATCGGATTGACCTCTTCCAGCATTTTACCCGATTCCATAGAGATTATCTGCTTCCAGAAAATCTCTTCCAATCTATTTATGACTTCTTTAGTCTCGTGACTTAAATTGTCAATTTCAGAAAATTCTATCAATGGATAGGAGAGTATTTGTTTACTAAGTTCCTTAAGTTTTTTGACCTCTTCTGGAGAGACATAATACTTGTCTATGTTTAGCTCGGTACAATAGACATTTTCAAAAGGGAATTCTATGACTTCGCACAGTGCCCGAATATAGGGCTGGTAACTGGTGCTGACAATAAAGGAAGGCATCCGCTCTCGAACGAAGCTAAGAGTCTCCTTAGCACCCGGCATTAAGAGGATATTTTTTCTTGAGTATTCTACAATTTTTTCATCTGTTGTGCCATACGCTTTCAGAAAGGGAAGAATCAGTCTCAATGTATCGCCTGCTTTGTATCCTTCCCTCCCCGCTAATGCTAAAAAGTCATCATAC
>CAZJWT010000056.1:0-8452 GCA_964550005.1 uncultured Clostridia bacterium
TAAATGTGCGGGATAAACTCCGCTACCGAAGCCCCGATTTATCGGGGCCACGGCTCCGCCTCGCAATGACATTTAGCCGAGCGACTCCGAAAACTATCCCTTCATCCTCCCCTTAACTATCTCCACATCCTTATCTCCCCGACCAGAGAGACAAAGGACAATTATCGCATTTTTATCAGTATCCTTTGCCATTTTCACCAAGTAGGCCAAAGCATGAGATGGTTCCAGCGCCGGAATAATGCCTTCGGTCTCAGAGAGTAAATGGAAAGCTTCCAGGGCCTCTCTATCCGTAACTACGAAGTAATCGGCTCGGCCTGTCTTTTTATAAAAACTATGTTCGGGTCCAACTCCAGGATAATCTAACCCAGGAGCAATAGAATGTGTAGGAAGAATTTGCCCATCGCTGTCCTGTAAAACATAACTTTTCGAGCCATGCAGGATTCCTACCTCTCCCGCATATAGAGGAGCAGCGTGCCTGCCACTTTTTATCCCCAACCCAGCTGCTTCGACTCCAATAAACTTTACTGGATCATTATAAAAAGGGTGAAATAGACCGAGAGAGTTACTTCCGCCACCCACGCAGGCTATTAAGTAGTCTGGCAACCGACCTTCCTTTTCCAATATCTGACGCTTGACCTCCTTGCCAATAACTGACTGAAAATCCCTCACCATCATGGGATAAGGATGCGGACCAACACAAGAACCTAAAAGATAGTGCGTCGTCCTTACATTCGTAACCCAGTCCCTAATTGTCTGGTTAATTGCATCTTTTAGGGTTCTAGTTCCAGAAGAGACTGGAATTACTTTCGCTCCCAAAAGTGCCATCTTAAACACATTGAGTGATTGCCTCTTTATATCCTCAGTTCCCATATAAATCTCGCATTCAAATCCCAGAAGGGCGCAAGCAGTAGCTGTTGCTACTCCGTGTTGGCCAGCTCCTGTCTCAGCAATGATTCTTCTTTTACCCATCCTCCTGGCCAAAAGGGCTTGACCGAGAGTATTATTTATCTTGTGAGCACCTGTATGGCAGAGGTCTTCCCTCTTGAGGTATATCTTCGCGCCACCCAGCCTCTCTGTTAGGTTTCTGGCAAAATATAATGGCGTAGGTCTTCCCCCATACTCCAAGAGATAGTGTTTGAGCTCATCTTGAAAACTTTTGTCCCTCTTTGCTCTGTTGTAAGCTATCTCTAACTCCTGAAGAGCGAACATCAAGGTCTCTGGAACAAACCTGCCCCCAAAGATACCGAAATAGCCTGATTTGTCTGGTAAAACCTTTTTCATGTTCTTAAAAATATCTCCACTTATTTCGGCACCCTAAATGGTGCCCCACCAATGTTGGTCGGGCACTGTTCACTGTGCCGTTCTCCGAAAACTATCCCCACCTCTAATACCTGAGGATGAAGGGATAGTTGCAGATGTCATTGCGAGCGACTGAAAAGGAGCGTGGTCCCGATAGATCGGGGCTTCGTCGCTCAGCTCCTCGCAATGACATTTAACCGAGCGACTCCGAAAACTATCCCTTCATCCTTATTCCCATGGGCAGTTATAGCCTTTTTGTTCTAATTCGCTTCATGAATTCACTCATTAACTCGTAATCTTTTCGTCGGGGAGTCCTCTCTACACCACTTGCTACATCTACACCATAGGGATTGACTTTTTCTATAGCCATAGTCACATTGTCGGGAGTGAGGCCTCCTGCCAGAAATATTGGCTTCCCGAACTGCTTCGCCTCCACCGCCAGATCCCAGTTGAAAATTTCTCCAGTCCCTCCCTCTATCCCTGGAACATAGGAGTCGAGAAGATAGTAATCAATATCATACCTCTCCATCCCTTGGAGATTTTCCTTGTTTCTTATTTTAAACACCTTAATTATTTTTAGTCTAGGACTTTGCCCTTGCAACTCTCTACAATATTCAGGGGTTTCCTCACCATGAAGTTGTACCATGCTGAGCCTGCATTTTTCGCCAATCCTCTTGACTGTTCTCGCCTCTTCGTTTACAAAAACGCCCACAGGTTGCGTGAAGGAAGGAAGTTTTCCAATAATCTGAGCTGCCAATTTTGAAGAAATTTTGCGAGGGCTATTCTTATAAAAATTGAAGCCTATATAGTCGGCTCCCAGATTGACAGCCCACAAGGCGTCCTTTTCATTAGTAATGCCACAAATTTTTATTCTGACCATCAAACCCCGACATCCTACCCCACGAGCAAACCCCTTTAGTTGTAGCAGCAAAGCGTAAGCTTTGCTTCCCTTTAGTCCCGATTTATCGGGACCGCTACATCCCCCGTCACGGGTTCGATGAATCGAACCCCTACATTAATTGTAGGGGCTCAATTTATTGAGCCCGTTCCTTCAATTCCGCGTCATTGCGAGGAAGCCCCGCACAATAAATGTGCGGGATAAACTCCGCTACCGAAGCCCCGATTTATCGGGGCCACGGCTTCGCCTCGCAATGACAACTATCCAAGCGACTCCGAAAACTATCCCTTCCTCCCAATTACGGGCATAAAGCCATACACTACTCAGCAATGAAGCAAATATCTTTTGATTCTTGACACTCTCAACAACTATTCAATTTTCGGAAGTGCAGCTAAAGCTTCCTTTATCTTCTGCTCTGGATAGGCAAAATCCTCTAATTTCTTTCCCAGGTAAGCATCATAGGCAGCGAGATCAAAGTGTCCATGTCCACTGAAAGCTATGACGATGCACTTTTCTTCCCCTGTTTCTTTACATTTCTTCGCCTCATCCACTGCCGCCTTTATACAATGGGCTGTTTCTGGAGCAGGAAGGATTCCTTCAGTGCGCGCAAAGAGGACAGCTGCTTCGAAAACAGGATTTTGATGGTATGCTCGAGCCTCAATAATTCCTTTCTTCACCAGAAGGCAAACTAAGGGCGCATCACCGTGATATCTCAGTCCCCCGGCATGAATTCCCGGAGGAATAAAGGTATGTCCCAGAGTAAACATCTTTACTATGGGAACTGTCTCAGCAGTATCCCCGTAGTCGTATAGGTAAGGACCTCTGGTTAGAGTGGGACAGGCTTCCGGCTCGCAGGCAATCATCTGTATATCTTTGCCTTTCAATTTATCTTTAACAAATGGGAAACAGAACCCGGCAAAATTGCTCCCTCCACCCACGCATCCTGTTAGAATATCCGGCTTCTCTCCAGCGATTTTCAACTGCTTTTGGAGTTCCAAACCAACAACGGTTTGATGTAACAAAACATGGTTCAGAACGCTGCCGAGAGAATACTTGGTATCATCGTGCGTCGCCGCATCCTCTGCTGCTTCTGATATCGCAATACCCAGGCTACCTGGACAATCGGGATCTTTCTCCAGGATACCTCTTCCAGCGTTAGTTAGTCTACTTGGCGAGGAATGGACTTCTGCGCCCCATGTTTCCATTAAGACTCTCCGGTAAGGCTTCTGATGGTAACTCACTTTTACCATATAGACTGTGCATTTTAATCCAAAGATGTTACAGGCAAAAGCAAGGGCACTTCCCCATTGCCCCGCTCCTGTCTCGGTGGCAATTCTTTTTACTCCCTCCTTTTTGTTGTAGTAGGCTTGAGCGACTGCTGTATTCGGCTTATGGCTTCCGGGAGGGCTTACGCTTTCATTCTTGTAATAGATTCGCGCGGGGGTCTTCAATGCTTTCTCTAACCTGTAAGCTCGATGCAAAGGTGTCGGCCTCCACAGCTTATAGACATCGAGAACCTCGTCTGGTATATCAATCCATCGCTCCTGGCTCATTTCCTGTTTGAGTAACTCCATAGGAAAGATGGGAGCCATATCCTCAGGCGTCACCGGCTTAAAAGTCTTGGGATGCAACGGCGGAGCTAGAGGTTCTGGCAGGTCCGGCTGGATGTTGTACCAGGCTTGTGGAATTTCCTTCTCTGATAGTACAATCTTCGTCTGTTCCATACTCACCTCCTTTTTGTCCCGAGTCATCGGGACTTGCAATTCTAAATACCTAATTCCTCCAATTTCCTACTGACATCTTCACTTTCCAGTAAGACTTGTCCAGTCAATATAGCATTTATTCCTGTATTTTTCAATAACAAAACGTCTTCTCTCCTTTTGATACCGCTTTCTGAAACAACTATCTTTTCCCGCGGAATCTTCTTCATTAAGTTTTTGGTTACATTAAGGTCAATACTGAAATCTTTCAGATTCCGGTTATTTATCCCGATAATCTCTGCGGGTGTGAAAAGTGCCTTCTCCAGGTCTTCTTCACAATGAACCTCAACGAGAGTTTCCATTCCCGTGTTCTTACTTATCTTTATAAATTTGACTATCTCTTCAACATCCAGAAGAGAAGCAATCAAAAGGACGGCATCCGCACCAAAAGCTCTCGATTCATAAAGTTGATACTCGTCGATAATAAAGTCCTTACGTAGAATGGGGATGTTAACACTTTCTTTAACAGAGAAAAGATGAAGGATATCTCCCAGAAAATACTTCTCTTCTGTTAAGACAGAAACGGCTGCTGCGCCATTTCTCTCGTAAGTCCGGGCTATCTTTTTGGGGTCGAAGTCTTTACAGATGAGACCACTGGAAGGAGAAGCTCTTTTAATCTCGCAGATTAAATTTATTTTCCCTGGAAGAGAAACTGCTTTCTTAAAATCCCTGGCCGGAGGAAGCTTGGTAATTCTATCCCTCAGTTTAGCGAGGGGAATCCTGTCTTTCTTTTCAGCAACACTTTTTCTCTTATAAGAGACTATGTCTCTCAAAATATCCATAAACAGTCACCAATTATGAATTATGAATTAGAACTACCAATTATGAATTATGAGTTATGAATTGAAAGGGGATGGAAATTTATTTTAATTCATAATTTATAAATCATAATTCATAATTTATTGGTATATTCTTTTAGGAGCTCTAACTTCTGGAGTGCCCTGCCAGAATCGATTGAATCTTCAGCCAGTCTAATCCCCTCCTTAAAGTCTGATGCCTTCCCTCCAGCCACAAGTGCAGCAGAGGCGTTCAGAAGCACGACGTTCCGCTGTGCGCCTTTCTTACCTTTAAGGATTGAGTATGCTATCTCAACGTTCTCTTTAACCCCACCTCCTTTTATTTCGCCTGGATGGGAGACAGGCAGACCGAAATCCTCCGGCCTGATATAGTAGGTTTCCACCCTTTTCTCTTTTAATTCAGAAACTTTAGTTGGACCAGTAATCGTAATCTCATCCAAGGTATCCAGGCCATGAACAACGAAGGCTCTCTTTACTCCCAAATTATTCAGTACGTGAGCCATCATTTCTGTGAGTTCACCATCGTAAACGCCAAGAACCTGAGCTGTGGCGCCGGCGGGATTAGTTAAAGGACCAAGGATATTGAATATCGTACGCAGCCCAATTTCTCGCCGGGGACCTATGGCATATTTCATAGCCCCGTGAAAGAGGGGAGCATAAAGAAAACCTATCCCTATCTCCCTCACACACTTCGCAACCACTTCGGGAGGAACTTCGAGGTTAACTCCCATACCCTGTACAACATCGGCACTACCACAACCCGAGGAGACTCCCCTGTTTCCATGCTTGGCAACCATTACCCCACATCCAGCTACCACAAATGCTGTCGTGGTAGAGATGTTAAAGGTGTTCGTTCCCGTTCCCCCTGTGCCACAGGTATCAACTATTGTCTCCCAATCGATATTGATCTCATCTCGATCTATGTCTACTTCTGGGAAGACATCAATTTTTGTCGCTTTGGCTCGCATCACCTTGGCACATCCTGTTATTTCTTCTACAGTCTCTCCCTTCATCCTCAGGGCTGTAATGAAAGCTCCAATCTGGGCATCGGTTGCCTTACCTGACATAATCTCTTCCATTACTTGAATTGCTTCTTCTTCTGTGAGGTTTTCGCTTTTCACTACTTTGGCAATTGCTTCTTTAATCATTTTTTCACCTTTATGAAGTCTCTTCCATTTCTACAAAATTTCTTAAGAGTTTCTTTCCTTCTTTAGTGAGAATAGATTCCGGATGGAACTGGACTCCCCAGACTGAGTACCTTCTATGTTTGATCCCCATAATCTCTTTTCGATCGGTCTGGGCAATAACCTCTAGGCATTCAGGTAGGTTATCCGCCTTTACAATCAGCGAGTGGTAACGTGTTGCCTCAAAAGGATTGGTAATCCCTTCAAATATTCCTTTCCCGTTATGGTATATCAGGGAAGTCTTCCCATGCATAATCCTTTCTGCCCTAACCACCTTTCCTCCAAAAGCATAGCCGATGCACTGGTGGCCAAGACAGACTCCCAGGATGGGAATCTTTCCTGCAAACTCCCTTATCAGACTGCAGGATATCCCGGCATCTTCGGGTCTGCCCGGGCCGGGAGAGATAATTATTTTTTCCGGCGCTAATTCATCAATGTCTGAAAGAGAGATCTTGTCATTCCGGAAAACCTTCAACCTTCCTCCCATCTCTCCTAAATATTGTACGAGGTTATAGACAAAAGAGTCATAATTGTCAATTACCAGAATCATCATTCAAATCCTTTCTCTGCCATCTCAATCGCCTCAAATAATGCTTTTGCTTTATTTAGCGTTTCCTCATATTCCTTTTTAGGAATGGAATCAGCCACAATTCCTGCCCCCGCCTGGAGGAAAGCTTTTCTTCCCTTTATCAGAATCGTCCTGATTGTAATCGCCATATCCATATTTCCCTGAAAGCTAAAATATCCCACTGCTCCTGCATAGGGTCCTCTTCTTAAATTTTCCAACTCCTCAATTATTTCCATTGCCCTGACCTTCGGCGCTCCCGAAACTGTGCCCGCGGGGAAACAGGCTTTAAGGACATCGAAGCTATCCATTCCTCTTCTTAGTTTACCAACTACCCCCGAAACAATGTGCATTACATGGGAATACCTCTCAATAACCATCAATTCTGGTACTTTAACGCTACCATACTCACAGACCCGACCAATATCATTCCTTCCCAAATCGACCAGCATAAGATGTTCCGCCTTCTCTTTGGAACTTTTCAGCAATTCTCTTTCCAATTTCTTATCCTCAAGTTCGTCTTTCCCTCGCGGTCTGGTGCCTGCTATAGGTCGAACTTCAACTGTTTTTCCTTCCTGCCTGACGAGAATTTCCGGTGAGGAACCGACAAGATTCATACCGCCCAGCGAAAGATAATACATATAAGGTGAGGGATTGATAACCCTCAGCGCTCGATAAATATCGAAGGGATGAGCACTAACCTTTGTTTCTAACCTCTGCGATAGGACAGTCTGGATAATATCTCCTCGTCTTATATATTCCTTAGCCTTTACTACAATCCCCTCAAAACCACCTCTGGTAAAATTCGATTCCGGGACTATTTTTGCGCTTCTTGACCGTCTTATCTTAGGTCTCTTCGTTGGTTTCTTTCTCAACTCGGTTATTAACTTTTCAATCTTCCTGCACGCCTCGTTATACAAACTTTTCAGATTACTCTTTTCTCTATCTAAATGGACGCAGGACACAACTTTAATTGTGTGGGCTATGTGGTCGAATATTAAGAGATTATCTGTAAATATGAACTTACAGTCAGGGAGGTCGAGGTCATCAGGATTAGTGCTGGGGATATTTTCAATGAACTTTACCATATCGTATCCAATATAACCTACAGCTCCTCCATAGAAGCGAGGTAGTCCTTCCACCTTTACTGGCTTGTATTTCTGCATGATTTTTCTCAATTCCTCGAGAGGATTGTCTGTTTTTATCACCTGCCTCATTACTGGAGCCCTAAGAGTCAAAGTGACCTCTCTCCCTTTACTCTCAAAGATTAAAGCAGGATGGCTGGATAAGAAAGAGTACCTTCCAAGCTTCTCTCCACCTTCAACACTTTCCAGAAGATAGGCATATCTTCCCCTACCAATTTTAGTGAATGCAGAGACCGGAGTTTCCATATCAGCGAGGGTTTCTTTATAGACTGGAAGCAAATTCCCTTTCTTTGCCAATCTCTTAAATTGACCAAAACTTGGATAGAACATAAACTCTCTTACTTCTTCTTATAAACTTTGCTGGGGTCAAACACTTTTTTCCCAACAATATCATACTCGCCTTTTTTATTAACCTTCCTGAAGAAACATGACCTATATCCCAGATGACAGGCAGCACCGCCAAGTTGTTCCACTTTTATCAGTAAAGCGTCGCCGTCACAATCGAAAAAAATCTCTTTGACCTCCTGAAAAAATCCTGACTCCTCGCCTTTAGTCCAGAGTCTCCCTTCGGAACGACGCCAGAAACAGGTCTTTCCAGTAGCCATTGTCCTTTCCAGAGATTCTCGATTCATATAAGCCAGCATCAAAATCTGTCCATTTCGATAATCCTGCACTATTGCTGGAATCAATCCTTGACTATCAAATTTCAATTCTTCCATAAACTTCATTTTTCCCTCCAAAAACTATCCTTTTGCACGGTTAAAACCGTGCCTACAAATGCCATTGTAGGCACAGATTCAATCT
>CAZJWT010000057.1:0-8237 GCA_964550005.1 uncultured Clostridia bacterium
ATATCCTCAATAAGGTTTGAAACAAAAGGGAACGAGAAAATCACTCTGACCCCTTATATATATAAAAATAGAAAAAAACGCTTGACAAAAGTTGATAGTTTGTATATAATTATGGTTTAGCAAAACTACATATAAAAGGTCGAAGACAGTAGGCCTCCGGTTTTGCGGGTTAAAGCTTGCCTACCGAGATCGGATAAGTGCAAAACAAAACTTCTCTGTCTTGGGGAAGTTTTTTTATAGCCTGAAAGGGTGAATTTTTTTGCTTAATTTTTCGGGTTCGGGGGAAGGGATGATACGAAAAGAGAAGGAAGTTTTTGTGAGTGAACTTACCGATAGACTAAAGAGCAATAATAATTTCATCCTGACTGATTATAAGGGGTTGAATGTGGAGGAAATGACTGATCTCAGGGACAGGATGCGCAAAATAGGGTGCGATTTCAAAGTGGTAAAGAATACTCTGGCTCGCCTGGCTATGAAGAATCTCAATTTGGAGAATTTAACAGGGTACCTTCGGGGACCAACTGCTATTGCGGTTGAAAAAACGGATATTATCTCTGCCACGAAAGCCCTTATAGATTTTTCTCGGCAGCACGAGAATTTAAAAATTAAGGTGGGTTTTTTAGAGGGCCACATCATACTTGCCCAGGAGGTGGAATCTTTAGCCGAGTTACCTTCGAGAGAAGTGCTCCTTGCCCAATTATGTCAGGGCCTTCAGGCACCTATCGTTAGGGTTTGTGGAGTGCTCCAAGGAATACTCGGGAAACTAATTATTGTCTTATATGGGATTAGGAAGAAAAAATCGGAGAGTTAGTTTATAAAGGAGGAATAAAAGATGACAACCGGGAAAAGTAAAGACGAGATTATCCAGACAATTGAAAAGATGAGCGTTCTTGAATTGTCTGAGCTGGTAAAGGCTCTGGAGGAGAAGTTCGGAGTTAGCGCTGCCTCTATGGCTCCAGCCGGAGTACCAGCTGGAGCTATACCGGAAGCTTCTAAGGCTGAGGAGAAGACTGAATTCAGTGTTATTTTGACAAAGACTGGTGACAAGAAGATCCAGGTAATAAAGGTGGTGCGTGAGCTTACCGGTTTAGGACTGAAAGAGGCAAAGGACCTGGTAGACAGTACACCGAAACCATTGAAGGAGGGAATTGATAAGAGTTCAGCAGAAGAAATCAAAAATAAGCTGAAGGAAGTTGGAGCAGAAGTAGAAATTAAATAAGAAATTTTGAAATTGTAAAATCAGGAGGTTGATCGATTTGGCAAGGAAAATAGATTTTGCACGGATTCCCTCAATTATGGGTATTCCCAATCTCATTGAGGTGCAAAAAGCTTCCTTTGAGGAGTTTTTGCAGAAGGACGTTCCGCCTGAAAATAGGAAGAGACAAGGTCTCCAGGCGGCTTTTTTGGATATCTTCCCAATCACGAATGTTGACCAAACTCTATCTTTGGAATTTGTGGAGTATGTCTTGGAAGAGCCCAGGTACGATAAGATGGAAGCGATAGATAAAGACACAACATACTCTATGCCATTAAAAATAAGAGTAAAGTTAGTTATCAAGAAAGGAACTCGGAAAAAACCAATCATTAAAGAACAATCAGTATATCTGTGCAATCTTCCTTGTATGACTGATACAGGGACCTTCATTATTAATGGTGCCGAGCGAGTTGTGGTCAATCAATTGCATCGCTCGCCTGGAGTCATCTTCGAGGAAGATCAGGAACCCGGAACCAAAAAGATAAAGATCTCATCTTATGGCAAAAGGCTATATGTGGCCAGTATTATACCGTATCGGGGAGCCTGGGTAGAGTTCGAATTCGACAACAATAATGCGCTTTTTGTTAAAATAGATAAAAAGAGAAAACTTCCGGCGACTGTGCTCTTGAAGGCATTGGGTTTGGAAACTAACCAGCAGATTTTGCACGTGTTCTATGAAACGGAGGTCATTCAATTAAGAACGAATAACTCCCATAATACACAAAAAATTATTTCCTCCTTATTGGGTAAGTTACTTGCTTCGGATATAATCGACAAAAAGACAGGAGAGATATTAGGGGAGGCTAACGAGCAGATTAGCCCGGAGTTAGCAAAGAGAATAATGAAGGCAGAAATTGGCCAGGTTGAAGTCCTGAAATTTGATCCAGCTATTAATGATATAACTATTTATGAAACGTTAAAAAGAGACAAAATTAAATCACAGGCTCAAGCAATACTGGACATATTTCGCAGGTTGCGGGCACAGGAATATATTACAGAAGAGTCTGCAATAGCGTTCTTTGACACGTTGTTGTTCAAAACCATCAAAAAATACGATTTATCTAAAGTTGGACGCTATAAAATAAATAGGAAACTATCTGCTGTATTGGAGAAAATGGCGTCTCAATTACTCACTGCACTACAGGAGTCTATTTGTCGTAGCGATTACTATTTTGGAAACAGGGAAAGCAAGAAATTGGAAATTCCTCAAGAGACAAAGCGAACCTTATGTCTGCAGGATATTTTGGCCACGATTAAGTATCTCGTTGATCTAAATAACGGAACTGGTGGAGAAGTGGATGATATTGATCACTTGGGGAATCGTCGTGTCCGTTCGGTAGGTGAACTTTTGGAGAATCAGATAAGAATTGGACTTTCCCATGTAGGTCGCTTGGTTAGGGAAAGAATGAATATGCAGAGCAATGAAACAATAACTCCTCGGGATATAATTAATACTGCTCCAGTGGTGGGAGTTATTAGGAAATTTTTCGGCACCAGTCAACTATCTCAATTTATGGATCAGACAAATCCTCTGGCTGAACTCACTCATAAGAGGAGGCTCTCTGCGCTGGGGCCTGGAGGGCTAAATCGCAAAAGGGCTGGTTTTGAAGTGCGCGATGTTCACCACTCCCATTACGGTCGGATTTGTCCTATTGAGACCCCAGAGGGTCCAAACATAGGTCTGATAACCAGTCTATCGCTTTACGCGCGAATCAATAAGTACGGACTTATTGAGACACCTTACCGTAAAGTAATCAAGGGAAAAGTGACTGACCAGATTGAATACCTCACTGCTGACCGGGAGGATGAGTATGTAATTGCTCAGGCAAATACTCCCATGGATGAGGAAGGCAGATTTAAAGAAGACTTGGTAGCCACGCGTTGTCGGGGAGATTTTTCTCTGGTATCGCCCAAAGAGATAGATTTTATGGACATCTCACCGAAACAGCTTGTCGGCGCCTCGGCGGGGCTAATTCCCTTTTTAGAACACGACGATGCTAATCGTGCCTTGATGGGTTCCAATATGCAAAGGCAGGCGGTTCCTCTTTTAACCTGTGAGGAGCCACTGGTCGCCACGGGCATTGAGGAAGCTGTAGCTCGGGATTCTGGAGTGGTGGTGATTGCTCGCCGGGCTGGTCGGGTGGAAAGCGTGAGTGCGGATCAAGTTATAGTTTGGTGTGGCGAAGATGGCAAGAGTCAAGAGAAGCCTTCAGATATTTACTATTTGAAAAAGTATAAGCGGAGCAATCAGG
The DNA here is from genome assembly GCA_964550005.1 of uncultured Clostridia bacterium. Lineage (GTDB taxonomy): Bacteria > UBA6262 > WVXT01 > WVXT01 > WVXT01 > CAZJWT01. The sequence goes on from CAZJWT010000057.1 coordinate 3,508, forward strand.
ATACATGTGTGAATCATATTCCGATTGTTAAGGTGGGAGATTATGTCAGGAAAGGTCAAGTAATTGCCGACGGCCCAGCTACCCGTAATGGAGGGCTTGCTTTGGGCAAAAATGTTCTGGTGGCTTTTATGTCCTGGGGTGGATACAATTTTGAAGATGCGATCTTAATTAGTGAAAGGCTAGTCAGGGATGATATTTTCACTTCAATTCATATTCAGGAATTTGAAGTGGATGCTCGTGATTTAACAATAGGTTCAGAAGAGATAACACGAGATATTCCCAATGTGGGAGAAGACGCCCTGAAGAATCTGGATGAGGACGGAATAGTTCATATTGGAGCCTATATCTATCCTGGAGATATCCTTGTGGGGAAGGTTACTCCCAAGGGCGAGACCCGGGCTAGTCCGGAAGAGAGGTTACTAAGGGTGATTTTTGGAAAGAAAGCCGAGGAAGTTCAAGATGCTTCGCTGAGGGTCCCTCCGGGGGTGGAAGGCAAGGTCCTGGATGTCCAAGTTTTTACACGTAAGGGGAAAATTTCGAAGGATGGAGAGGCAAAGATTTCGAAGGAGATTGATCAGAAATATAGTAAGCTGATTTCTGATTTGAGGCAAAAGAGGAAGAAGGCACTTGCCGGTGCGAAGAAGTTGACTAAGGAAGAAATAGAGAAAATCGATAAATTAATTGAATTCCAGATAGAAGAAGTGAAGAAGAATAAGAAAAGAACTCAGGAGAGTCTCCGTCAAGGGGACGACCTTCCAGTTACAGTTAACAAAGCTGTGAAGGTTTTCATAGTAAGTAAGAGGAAGGTTTCCGCAGGTGACAAGTTGGCGGGCCGTCATGGAAATAAAGGCGTTGTGGCACGCATTTTGCCTAGTGAGGATATGCCCTACTTGCCTGATGGGACTCCAGTAGATGTAGTGCTGAACCCTTTGAGCATTCCTTCACGTATGAATGTGGGACAGATCTTGGAGGCAGAATTGGGCTGGGCTGCCCATGAGTTGGGCGTGCAGATGATTTCACCCATCTTCGATGGAGCGAGGGAAAGAGATATTAGAGGTAAGTTGAAGTCAGCAGGACTTCCTGAGGATAGCAAGATGACCCTGTACGATGGCCTGACAGGCGAGCCTATAGAGGATAAAGTTACGTTGGGATATATGTATATGATGAAACTGGCACATTTGGTAGAGGATAAAATTCATGCTCGCTCTATAGGTCCCTACTCACTCATTACCCGACAGCCCTTGGGTGGGAAAGCACAGTTTGGTGGCCAGAGGTTTGGGGAGATGGAAGTCTGGGCAATAGAGGGATACGGTGCAGCTTACACTTTAAGGGAATTTCTGACCATGAAAAGTGATGATGTCACCGGCCGCACCAAAATGTATGAGGCGATTGTGAAAGGAGAACCGATAGAGGAAGGAGGAGTGCCCGAGTCATTTAAAGTATTGGTGAAGGAGCTTCAGGCTCTGGGTCTAAGTGTGGAACTCCAAAAATAAAGAGTAAATTCTTAGTTCCGAATTTTAGAGGTGAGGTAAATTGGTTAAGAGAGCGAAAATAAAAAAACTTAGAGAAAAATTGGACTACGCTGACTTTAAGTCCGTCCGGTTACATTTAGCTTCCCCGGAACAGATAAGAGGCTGGTCTTATGGCGAAGTTAAGAAGCCAGAAACTATCAACTACCGTACTTTCAAGCCAGAATGGGATGGTCTATTTTGCGAGAGAATTTTTGGGCCAGTTAAGGATTATGAATGTAGTTGCGGGAAATATAAGTGGTCCAAACATAAAGGAATTATCTGTGATCGTTGCGGAGTTGAAGTTACAGAGTCTAAAGTGAGAAGGGAAAGGATGGGTCATATAGAATTGGCGGTGCCAGTTGCGCATATCTGGTTTTTGAGAAAGCCCCCTTCTCGAATTGGGATGCTTTTGAATATGAAGCTGGGCGATTTGGAAAGAATTATCTATTATGCTGCCTACGTTGTAATTGATCCTGGGAAAGTGCCAGGCTTATTTAAAAAGCAGCTTCTCTCACAGGAAGAATATGAGAGATACAAAACAGAATATGGTGAGAAGGCGTTTAGGGCAGAGATAGGAGCGTCGGGAATAAAAACTTTGCTTAAAGAAGTAGATTTGGAGAAGATGGCTCAAGATTTGAGATCGAGAATAAAGGGGGAGATAGCCCAAACTACCAGGACAAGGATGGTGAAACAGCTAAGGATAATCGATGGCTTTATTAAATCGGGAAACGGGCCGGAGTGGATGGTCCTCGACTGTATTCCTGTGATCCCGCCAGATCTTAGACCGTTAGTTCCTCTGGAAGGAGGAAGGTTCGCTTCTTCCGATTTGAACGATTTATACAGGAGAATAATTAATCGGAATAATAGGTTAAAGCATATCGAAAATCTGAAAGCCCCCGCAGTGATGATCCATTCTGAGAAGCGCTTGCTTCAAGAGGCGGTAGATGCTCTATTTGAGAACGGAGCCCGGGGTAAGACAGTTAATGGTCCTGGAAATCGGCCACTGAAATCTCTCTCAGATATTCTGAAAGGGAAACAGGGGCGATTCCGCCAGAATTTACTCGGGAAGAGGGTCGATTATTCTGGCCGGTCTGTCATCGTCGTTGGTCCCCATCTGAAGTTACATCAGTGTGGCCTGCCGAAAGAGATGGCCCTAGAATTATTTAAGCCCTTTATCTTAAATGAGTTAATCGCTCAGGGACATGTGACGACTTTAAAAAGTGCTAAGAAAGAACTGGAGAAGAAGACACCAGTGGTTTTCGATATTCTGGAAAAGGTAATCCATGACCACCCTGTTCTACTCAACAGAGCTCCCACCCTCCATCGGTTAGGAATTCAGGCCTTTCGACCAGTTTTGGTCGAAGGCAAAGCAATCCAATTACATCCTTTGGTTTGCGCAGCATTCAATGCAGATTTTGACGGTGACCAAATGGCAGTGCACGTGCCCTTGTCTCCTGAGGCTTGCATGGAAGCCAGGGTGCTCATGTCTGCTGCAAATAATATCCTTTCTCCAGCTAATGGACAATCCATTGTAACGCCAACACAGGATATAGTCTTAGGGTGCTGCTATTTGACTAAAGAGAAGAAAGGAGTAAAGGGAGAAGGACGAATGTTCGTCAGTGTAGATGAAGTTGGAGTAGCCTACGAGGAGGGTGAAGTCGACCTTCACGCCCGGATAAAAGTGAGAGGAATCAATAAGATTAGAGAACGGGAAGACTGGGGGAAAGAAGATTTCATTAACCCCGACAGGTGGGAAGACTACACAACTGTGGGCAGAATTCTATTCAACCAGGTCATCCCTGAGGAACTTCGCTTTGTCAATACAGTAGTTGATAAGAAGAGCCTGGCAGATTTAATCCAGAAGTGTTTCCACCAACTTGGCAATTACAGGACATTGGCTTTGCTCGATGAAATAAAAGCATTGGGCTTTAAATATGTTACTAAATCTGGGATTACCATCTCCCTCGACGATATGAGAACGCCTCAGATAAAGGAACAGTTATTGGAATCGGCCAGAGCTCAGGTGAAGAAGATTGAATCAAATTATAAGCAGGGTTTAATTACTGAGGCAGAAAGATATAATAATATTATAGATATCTGGACCAGCGTGACCAATAGAATAGCGGATACTATGTTTATGGAGTTGAAAAACCAGGGGCTGGAGGTTGCTACGAAAGGGACTCCTAAGTTCAATTCCATATACCTTATGGCCGAATCTGGAGCGCGGGGCTCTGTTCAGCAGATCAGACAACTTGCTGGTATGCGGGGATTAATGGCAAGGCCCGAAAAGAGAATCACTGGCAAAGTGGGGGAAATTATAGAATCTCCAATTGAATCTAATTTTAGGGAAGGACTGACGGTTCTGGAATACTTCATATCCACACACGGGGGACGTAAGGGCTTGGCCGATACAGCCCTGAAGACCGCAGACGCTGGATACCTTACCCGCAGGCTGGTCGATGTTGCCCATAACGTTGTAATCGGTGAGGAGGATTGTGGAACAATGAATGGTATCCGCGTGAGTGAATTAAAAGAGGGCGATGAGATTATCGAATCTGTAAGTGAGCGGATTATAGGGCGTATAAGCATTGATAGGGTAGCCCATCCTTTAACCGATGAGGTCGTTGTAGAAGCGGGAGAGATAATCACTCCAGAGACAGCTAAGAAGATCCAGGAAGCTGAGATCGAACGGATTAGAATCCGTTCAGTTTTAACCTGTGAGTCCATAAACGGCATTTGTTCCAAGTGCTATGGTATAGATCTGACTAAAGGAAAGCTGGCTGATATTGGCTTAGCTACTGGGATCGTGGCAGCACAGTCTATTGGCGAACCCGGGACACAGCTAACTCTTAGGACCTTTCATATCGGGGGGACTGCTACAGGAACTGTGAAAAAGTCTTCCATCGTAGCTAAAGATGATGGAATACTTAAGTACCATAATATCCGCACAATAAAGAATAAACAGGAACAGTTTATTGTAGTTAGTCGTAATGGCGAGATAAGTGTTAAGCCTTTAAAAGGGCAAAGTAAAGAGCAGTATCAGTTGGTTCCTTATGGTGCACGCTTGAAGGCTAAAGAGAATAGGAAAGTCAAAAAGGGGGAGCTTTTGGCAGAGTGGGACCCTTATTCCATGCCGATTATTAATGAGGTTTCTGGCAAGGTTGGATTGGAAGATATTATTGATGGCGTAAGCCTGCACGAGGAGATAAACCGAAACAC
>CAZJWT010000058.1:0-8231 GCA_964550005.1 uncultured Clostridia bacterium
TCTGACCCTGAACGGAGTGAAGGGGAAGAATCTCAACATACTGCTCAGGGTAAACCTTGTGGTGAGCGAAGTGAATCCATCCGTGAAGTCCCGATTTCATCGCGACCGGCCATCCGGGGCGCTCACCATCTCGCGCCCGTCGCTAACACGTCCCGATTTATTCATCGGGACAGCAACCCCTTCCACAAGATTATCATCTATGTTAAGGCTTCTTCCTTTCCATTTGGAGAAGCCAGGATTCGAGCTCTATATCTCCCGGAAGAAGCCTCTGGGCAATCTTCCATTCACTCTTCGCCTTAGCTTCTTCTCCCAGCCTGTAGTGGATAAGGCCCATATGCTTATGAATAATAGGATTGAAAGGGTTAATCTGATTAGACTCTTGGTAATTTTCGAGTGCGAGCTCTAACCTCTCCTGAGTAAAATAGAGAGTGGCCAGATTTGTATAGGTTGGTTCGTAGTTAGGGTTAACTTGTAAGGATTTTTTGAATGACTCCTCTGCTTCTCCAAATTTTCCCAGTGCGATGTAAGTTTTACCCACCTTATTGAGAATGACATGATTGTTAGGTTCTTTTTCTAAGCCTTTCTCATATTCAATAAGAGCAACATTAAACCTTCCTCTCTGGCGATAAATATCTCCGAGCTCGACATACCCGCGCGCTCCTACTCCCACATACTCTTCCAGTTCATCTACTTCTTTTCCTTCCTCCTTTAGCTTGAAGCTATCCAACGCTATTCCTGGAGTCTCTTCGAGATTCTTCTCCTCCAGAAATTCTGTCAAGGCGCTCTGAAACTCTTCCTGGTCTATCGCGAAGAATTGGTGGAAAAATTTGTCCGGGTGTTCCCCGACTGTCTCAAAGTTTCCCTCTTCTCCTTTCCAGGCAGCTTTGCCAAGCTCCTCGAGGAAATGGATTAACTTTTCCTTTCCATAATGCTGGAGTAAGTAATCTACTGCCAGAGAGACTTCAGCAAAGGCTAAGATGACCTCCTCCCGGCTATCGAGAGTGGGCATGCCCATTTTCATCTTCCGGAAGTCGATCCATCTTCTCTCTTTTGATGCCCGTGAAAGGGAGTCTCTGTAAAGGGGGATTAGATAATTCGGTTCTCGAACTCTCCACCTTGTCTCATGGTACTTAGCAAGGCCTTCGTTTAACCACAAGGCGATATTGAGTCCTGTGATTTTAGCAATAAGATAATGGACAAATTCGTGAGACAAAGCATCGAGCCAGCGATAGCCATATGCCAGGCAACGCGGGGAGATAATCATAATTCGGTTAAATTTACAGATTCCGATTGCCCCGGATATTTCAATCTGTTTCTGGGAAAGACTAGAAGCGTAGGTGAATCCCTCAGTGGTAGGATATACTTCTACCAGAACCTTCTCTTCTGGAAAGCAGTCCAGATCATTCCCTATTGCTTGATAGGCCTTCTCCAAAGCATCGAGGGCATAGTCGACAAGAAGACTATCTCTATTGGCCAGGCGAAGCACAAAATGTTCACTTGAGTAATTATTGAATTCTTCTGTGATTTCCTTAGTGCCTTTGACGAAGGAGAAGAGTCCCTTTCGTTCCTCATTCCACGGTTCCATGAGGGATGCTGTTTGGAGATATTCTACTGCTTTACCATAACTCCCCTGATAAAAATAGGATAATCCGAGTAATCTGAAGGAGTCGGCTCTATCCGGTTTCTCAAGCACGGCCTTTTGAGCGAGCTCCATTGCTTTCTCGACATTCCATTGATTTAAGTATCTTTCCCCTTCAACGATTATATCTCCAGCGTGAAGGAAAGTAGGGAGAGCTAATAAGAAAATAGGAACTAGTAATTTCATCAGATTAATCTTGATTCCCATGGCTATTTTTGGGACTGCAGGCGCTTCCACTTCCTCAAATATACTCTATGGTGCTTGGAGGCTTGGGAGTAATATCGAAAAGGACCTTAGTCACGGAAGGTATCTCCTCGGTAATCCTTTTTTGAATCTTCTCCAGAACTTCCCACGGGATTCTACTCACAGAAGCAGTCATTGCGTTCTTAGACTCAACGCTCCTGACCACTATTATGTTCCCAAAGACTCTCTTTCCACTAACCGTTCCTGTGGCTTTATCTTTCATAAGAACTGCAAATGCCTGGAAGGGTCTTAACTCCTTTGTCTCCTCCTCTACAATCGTGGTTGCTTTCCTGACTATCTCCACTCTCTGGGGATTGACTTCCCCTACGACTCTCGTTGCCAGACCAGGTCCAGGGAAAGGCATTCTCTGATAAATCCCTTCCGGTAGCCCCAATTCCCTTGCCGCATCCCTTACCTCGGGTTTATAGATTTCTCTCAGAGGCTCGATAACTTGAAATCCGTAATCTCTGGGATCGATTCCTATCTGTTCGAGAACATTATGCTGAGTCTTAATACCTTTTTCAGTTTCTGAGATGTCCGCAGCTATCGTACCTTGAATGAGATAGTTAGCTCTACTCTTCTTGACTACTTTTCCCAGTACTCTATAGAAAGTATCTCTAAACTTTTTCCTCTTCTCTTCAGGGTCTTCAATTCCTCTAAGTGCTTTAAAAAATTTGTCTTTTGCATCGACCACTTCGACTTTTATTCCTAAATTTCCCAACTCCTCGGACACTTTAGTCGGTTCATCTTCTCTCATCAGGCCGTCGTCAATAAAAATAACCGTTAGTTTTTCTCTCAGCGCTTTGTGTGCCAGAAACGCACAGGTTACGCTATCCACCCCTCCTGAAGTAGCCGCCACAGCGGCCTTATCTCCCACAATTTTCTTCATCTCTGAAATTTTCTCCTCGATAAATTTCTTCACGTCCCACGCCATTTACATCCTCCTTTCCTTTCCAATTTGTAATGGCAAAGTGCAAGCTTTGCTTCCTCTTACTAGTGGGCGACCAAGGTCGCCCCTACGCGATTTATTTCTTACGAAAAGTTGGTTTGCGAGAAGCACTTAATTTCTTGCGTTACTAAATCTTTGCGAGCGAAACGGTGAAATTTCAATTGTCCGACCCCGGTCTTATCGGTGGAGTTTTTGAAATTTAGTAAAGCGAGCATCTGTCATTGCGAGGAGCGTAACGACGAAGCAATCTGACACGGAGTGTCATTGCGAAGGACGAAGTCCTGAAGCAATCCCGTAGATTTATTCTTGAGGTTGCCACGGCTTCGCCTCGCAACGACTTCGTCGATTGCCACGGGCTTCGCCCTCGCAATGACATAGCGACGAGCAAACTAACTTTTCTTCGCTTCCAAACGCTCCGATAAATCGGAGCGACTACCTCTCGAGATTGCCACGTCCCGATTTTCAATCGGGACTCGCAATGACATATTTTCTAAGCGCGCCTATAAAGATTGTCCATCACCGACTACATCGGGCGACCACAAGGGTCGCCCCTACGCTGAAATTTGAAAGATAGTTTGTGGAGAGCTATTGGAATTTCAGCCAGAAAACGAGGACAAGTGTTCCCCGTCGGGAACACTTCCATAGGGGTTTCACCCCTCTGGCGTTCACCCCGATTCCATCGGGGTTCTCTGTCACCGTGGGCGCTCACCGTCTCGCGCCCGTCGCTAACACGGAGCTCCTTATTCGTCGCTCCAGCGACCCCTTGGGGGGAATCAGATTATGGGCAAAGACAAACCCCCTAATCCGCATCCCGATGGTTATCGGGATGCTTCGCTCGTCCTCTTTCAAGCAAATCGCTGTCTGATGAGCCCCGATAAATCGGGGCGAGGAGTTTCGATTTGCGCCCTCGAGAGTCGTTGCGAGGAAGCGAAGCGACCGAAGCAATCTCGAGATTGCCACGCCCTTCGGGCTCGCAATGACATCCTCAAGCGATCAACAAACTATCTTTTTAAATCTATAATTTGCTCTAATCCCTAACTACTCTGCGAGGCGCCGATAGTACTCTTTAATCAGTTCTTTATAAATTTCTGGGTACTTCTCTTTGAGGGCTTCCAGAAGCTCCTGACGGAACTCCTTGGGTGGTTGGTACTCGTGAGCTTCTGGAATCTTTACATAGCCTTCCCTGAATCCCATCCTCCCTCCAGGAAGTGTTCCTCCTCTTGGCTGAAGGAAGCCCACCAGGGGCTTCCCTGCTCTCTTTGCCAGTTCCGCCAATTTTTTAGAAGCAGCAGCAAGATCCTCTTTTCCCTGACCCAGGTAATAGAGAGCCTCTCTCTCCTTTTCTAAGGCAGGCTCGGTCTTCTTCTTCTCTAATTCTTGTGAAGCCCCATCCATTGCGGAAGAAGCTTTCTCCATATCAGAAATAATTTTTGGTCCGATTGCGGAGCTCTTGCCAGAAAGTTCCTTCAACTTCTGCCCCAGTTCTTGCGTGCGACCCTTAAGGTCTGTCTGTTTTTCCGCCAGGCTCCCCAGCTCCGAGAGATCCTCTTCTTTAAATACCTCGAGCTCCTCTTGTTCAAACTCTAAGGATTTCGCAATTTCCTCTTCTTTTTCTCGCAAATCCACAATCTTCTCTCCAGTTCCAGAAATATCAATCTCCTTCCCTTGCAAATTCTCCTTCAAGGACAGGAGATCCTTCTCCTGAGGAGTCAATTCTTTGCCTTCTTCTTTTTCCTGAGACAATTTAGAGAGCTCATCTGAAATTCTCTCCTTCTCCTTCCCAATCTTAAGGGTGAAATCCTCCAGAAGCCCCAACATAATATTTAAGCGTTCAATAGACTCTTTCAATAACTCCTTTGCCCGGCGAGGAGTCTCCCCGGATAGCTCACTCAGAACTTCGTTCATCCTCCCCAAGACCACAAGCAGATTCTGGTAGATGGTGGGATAGACCTCCGTATAGTTCAGCTTCCCTTTTAGATTTTCCAGTAATTTTTTAGTCTCTTCTATTACTTCTTCTTGTAACTTAGCTAACTCTTTTAAAAGGGACTCTTGCTTCTTAAACAGAGTTTCCAGCCGCTTCTTGTTGAGCTGGTTGGTTCGGTCAGCCAATTCCTTTTCCTGTTCAATCAATTTCTCCAATTCCTGGGAATAGGCGCTTGCCTTTTGGGATAGTTCAGAGGAGCTGCCAAAAGACGGGACTTGACCGGCAGCAGCTTGGAGCGTGGCCATCGTTGAGGCAAGCGCTTTAAGTAAGTCCTTAGCTATGTTCAATGCAGCTTCCAAGTCCCCTTTAAGTATTTTATCGGTCATCTTTTCTATGTGACTGGCCATCTCTCCCAGGTCGAGACTCTTGATTGCATCTTGATTGATGAATTCTTCTGGTAAGGTTTCCGGTAGCTGGGAAAGGCTGTTTACCAGCTTCGCCATAAGTTTTGAGATTTCCTCCAGGCTCTTTCTAAGTTCCTCCAGTCTATCTTTATCCATTTCTTTCCCCATCTCTTCTATCTTTTGAGTGAGGTCTGTTTGACTCTCTAATAGATCCTGGGCTGTCTCCAGTACATCGCGCATTTTCTCATCCTGGAGAAGGTTCTGGGCTAAAAGAGACATCCTTTCCAGTTGAGAAATAATCTCTTCCTGATTATCCTTGACCTTTTCTATATATTCTTCCCTATCGGCGCTACTTGCTTTCACAGCTTCGGAAATTGCGGATAAGACTTCTGCCATTTTTTCATCTTTCACATACTGGAGGTTTTCTTCTATGTTCCTATATTCTGAATATACTTGGAAATTGCCAAGGGGATCCGCCTCCATACGAGGAAGGAGCTCTTTTAAATAATCGAGTAAGTCTTCGGTTGACTTTTTAATTTTTCCCTGGTCGGCTTGGACACTTTTTAATTCCTCCAAGCCCTGTGTTTCATTCCAATTTTCTACTCTACTCTTTGCTACAATCTGGTCACCGAGAATACGCAATATCTCTTCTCTGAAATGGTGTTCCATTTCTTCAATTTCCTCATGTTCTTTAAGATAGCTGAATACTTCCAAGTAGTAAGTTTTTGAAACGCTACTTTTTGGGCCAGATATGGTATCATTGTCCCGGGCTTCTAAGTAATAACTGATTAGCTCACCAGGATGCAGGTTGAGCTTTCCCATGTCCCACTGGTAGTTGAGGAGTTTCTGACCTACCGATGGGTCGAATCGCTCAATCCTTATTCTCTCGGGCTTCATCGAATCAGAAGATTCACTTCTTAATTTCTGGTATACAAGGTCTATCTGGCTTACTCCGAAGTCATCGCTTGCCTCATAGGCAAGCTCAACTTTGCTTTTCTCCGAAACTGTCAGGTCGCAACCAGGAGCAATAATCTTTATCTGAGGCGGGCTATCGAGAAGCGTCCTTATGGAGTGCTCTATTGGACTGGGATTTGTATGACCCTGAGTGTCCTCCACTTCAACCCAGTATTGTCTTTCTCCCGTGAGAACTAAACTCGCTTTTAAGTATAAATCCCTCTCAACTGTGAGGGGCAGTCTTTTCCCATCGTCAGTTATAAGGTGTCCTTCCCTTATCGGCTTATTAGCTTTTAAAGACATTTGAACTTGAGTCCCCAGTAGTGCCTCAAGATCCCCGCTGGTCTCCTCCAGCTTCAGCTCAGGCAATCCTGTATAAGAAGGATATATGTACTTCACAGAAATGTCTCCCACTTCTGGTAGAATGACTACACTGATAGAGTAAGCATGAGTCCGCAAATCTTTCCACTTGACAAAATAATCGACTGGCTGAGCAATCTTTGAGAATTCGTAAGAGAACTTGCGAGTTTCTTCTAAATATGTTTCTCTAAGCATTTTGGCTCTTTGCCAGTTCCCTCCTGAAACCCTGTAGATTAGGTAGGGAGTTCCACCTTTCTGGAAAATCTCGACCCCAATCTTCTGACTTTCGCCGTAGAGCACTTCTGTGTTCCCTGGAGTAACTCTGAGCAAGCGATTCACCGCTTCATAGTCTAAGGGCCTAAAAAGGCGAGGAAGTGAAAATGAAAGAATACGCGGGGGGAAGAATAGAAGAAAACAGAAGATGAGAGAAACCGACAGACTCGTAAACAGAAGCTTCTTAAGACGAGTTATATCTTCTACCTCAAAAGTTCTAACAATTCCTGCCTTTTCAGAAGTTCTTCTGATAAGTTCACCAATAAGTGCCTTCGATACATAGACTTCATCCGTCGAGCTTGCCATTGAAAAGAGCTGTATAGAATTTATCAAGTCGTCTCTTAAGATGGGGTACCTTTTCTGTACCCTGAGGGCAATCTTATCCTCACTTAGGGGGGAAAGTAAGGGAATGACAATAAATTTTACAGAGAGGATAATAATCGAGAAAATAAGACCTGTAAGAAAATAGAGGCGTACCCTCGAACTAATCGAAATTGAATAATCTAAAATGCTGAAAACTATTACCAAGCCCAGAAGAACTGAAAAGGACAAAAGAATCCCTTCAATCAAACCTTTCGTTTTTGCCCACCTTCTGACCTTACCGATTATTCTAATCAATTTGGAATAGACATCAACCATTTTCCCCTCTTACATCATACCGCTTCTCCTACGAATATACCATTCTATGCTTAGCAATATAAATAAGAAAAAAAAGATATAAGGATTGTTCCAGATAGCTACTACTCTTTTCACTACGGGAGTAGCTTCCTTTACTTCAGGTAAAATGATTTCTTCTGAGACAATACTATTAATATGGAAATATCTTCCACCAGTTAAATCTGAGAGCTCTCTCAAAAGAGGTTCGTTCAGTTGAGCATTTTCCGACTCAAGGGATGGAATGGTCACTTTACAGGAAGCAGTGTCCCTGCCGAGAACCTTCGAACCTTCCCAGGCCGTGGCCGTAAATGCATAATTTCCCTCGTCCTCGGCTAAATAGCTCGTTCCATATTCACCAGACCTATCTCTTGCTGAAGCGGTTCCCAAATCAATCCTCTTTCCTGATGGGTTTACCAATTCTATATAGACCCTGGCATCTTCACTCGGCCTGTAGTATCTGTTAAAGACTCTCGTAGTTAAAAGAATTTCTTCTCTTTTTGCATAGATTTTCTTATCTGTACTTAGATGGACGAGTTTAAGTTCGGGGGATTTGACCAACCAGTGGACAGCCTGATGCCAGAAGCGTTCGTAATGGGAACTTGTGCCACCTCGGCCTCGAGCCTGAAAACACCACTGCCAGGTACTATTGGAAGCCATACTCATTACCCTCCCTTTACCTTTTTCCCAAACAGCAAGTATCACCAGATTTCCATATTTATTCTTAATTAAAGGATGAACTCCTAAGATAATGGCTTCAGGCTTCGGCTTTAAAAGACGATTGCATCCATCTAACTCCGGCATCCCTGCCCATATCTGGCTATTCTCTCC
>CAZJWT010000059.1:0-7972 GCA_964550005.1 uncultured Clostridia bacterium
ATATTTCCAATTTTAGTATTGATGTTGATTTTTTTGGCTATTGCAGATAAAGGGCTGGCCTATGAGAAGAACGATTTTGGGCTCGGGATAATTCTCGGTTCTCCTACAGGACTCAGTGCAAAATTCTGGCGCAGTAAGAGCAGTGCTTTTGATGCTGCGGCCGCCTGGTCTTTCGGTAGGCAGGGGCGGTTTCAGATTCACGGAGATTATCTCTGGCACAATTTTAACCTTATCAAGGTGGAAGAAGGGGAATTCCCGCTCTACTATGGTTTAGGGTTACGGGTCAATTTTGGAGATGAGACGGAAGCAGGAGTGAGGTTTCCAATTGGGCTGGAGTATATCTTTTCCGGGGCGCCTTTCGATATTTTTGTAGAAGTGGTCCCCATCCTTCAAGTCATTAAGAAGACTGATTTTGAAATCGATGGTGGTATTGGAGCTCGTTTCTTTTTCAAGTAGATAGAAGATGAGAAATACTATACAACTGGGGAAAATTTTTGGTATTGAAATAAAGATAGATTACAGCTGGTTCATTATCTTTTTATTAATTAGCTGGTCGTTGGGAAGCCACTACTTTCCTCATTACTATCCAGGCTGGCAATTCCTTACCTACTGGATTGTCGCCTTGTCGACCTGTTTGATATTCTTCGCCTCTGTACTGGCCCACGAATTGTCCCACAGCTTGGTTTCTAAGGCTCACGGAATTCCTGTCCGAGATATCACACTTTTTATCTTCGGTGGAGCTGCTCAAATCGTAAGCGAACCTGAAAGGCCGGGAAAAGAATTTTTTATGGCCTTTGCAGGACCTCTCGTAAGTATTGTAATTGCCATCTTCTTTAGACTCATTGTCCTTGTAATGAGGTCCCCCCTTCATCCTGTCTCTGCTTTGGCATACTGGCTAAGCAGGATAAATCTTATACTGGCTATCTTCAATTTGGTTCCTGGTTTCCCCCTCGATGGTGGCCGTCTTTTGAGAGCAGCTGTGTGGAAAATAACTGGTAACTTCAGGAAAGCAACTCGAGTTGCCTCAGGAGCAGGCCAATTTGTAGCTTTTCTGTTGATTTTCTTTGGCATGTTTATGTTCTTTACAGGGAGATTTTTTAATGGCATCTGGTTTGTATTTATCGGATGGTTCCTCAATAATGCTGCTGAGAGGAGCTACCGATGGGTTGCCTTGAAAGATACGATGCGCGGGGTAACAGTGGAGGAAGCAATGGTTAGGGAATGTTACGGAGTGCCAGGTGATACCACGCTCGAACAGCTTATTTATGAACATATTATTCGGGGGGGATCTCGCTGTCTGCCTGTAATTGAGCAGGGTCGAGTGCTAGGGCTTGTAACAATACATCAGCTAAAAGAAGTTCCTCGCCATGCCTGGAATAGCACCACCGTTAAAGAAGTGATGATTCCTTTAGATAAGACAAAGGCAGTTAAACCAGACGACCCTCTATTTTCTGTATTTGAGACAATGACTCGAGAAGATATTAGTCAACTTCCCGTTGTCCAGAACGGGGAACTGGTGGGTATAATAGGGAGGGATAATATTCTCAGTTTTATTCGAATGTTGTCTGAACTGGGAATAGAATAGAAATTCCATTTTTAATATCTTTGGGAGAGAATATGGAAATTAAGATTAAAGCACCTTTTGAAAAATTGCTTAACATGAAAATCTTAGACGCAAAAGAAGACTTTGGGAAAGTAATGATGCCGTTTAAGAAAGAGTTCACCAACCCCCAGAGCTTTATTCATGGGGGAGTGATATGTTCTTTGGCGGATACTGCTGCGGCGATAGCATTGGCCACGAAATATGGCGACAGAACATATTTCACGGCTAAACTGGATATGGAGTTTAAGTCTGCGATTCAAGACGGCGAAATTTTTGCTGAAGCAAGGATTATCAAGAGAAAGGGGAGGTTCTTCTTCAGTAGAATCGAAGTCAAGAATGGGGAGGAGAAGTTGTTAGCTACTGGTTCTGCTGTCTTCTTTATGCCTTCCAAATAAGCGACCTTTCTTCGACCACCACCAAAAATTTCAAGGGTCTTAAAAGAGAGTTTGTCCAACTGTTTTGCAAAACTTTACAGGGAGTAAAGGGGGCCCGATAAATAATGAATAAGTATGAATATTTTCTTTTGAAGAGAGTGGGTAAGAGAATAGAGAATCCACACATAAAGAAAAATATATTAAAAAGTATTGAAAGAGAAGAAATACTATATAAGCCACGGAGGATGTTGGGTTTAAAATAAACTGAGGAGGGGAAGAACAGGATGATATATAAACGGATAGAAAAGAATATCGTTGAGAAGCTCAGGGACATCGTGGGTGAACAGAACCTGATTTGTGAACCGGAGAAAATGGTGGACTATAGCCATGACGAGTTTGCCCTCGAGTCGATAAGGAAACTTCCCGAGGTGGTGGCGAAACCGAAAAACAGGGAGGAGATTTCCGAAATTCTTAAACTCGCCAATAATGAAAAGTTTCCGGTCACTCCGCGGGGAGGTGCAACGGGACTTGTGGGTAGCTGTGTTCCTACCTATGGCGGTCTGGTTCTCTCTCTGGAAAATATGAAGGAGGTTCTGGAAGTAGATACAGAAAATCTTATGGCAGTGGTCGAGGCAGGAGTCCCATTAATGGAGTTCTATAAAAAGGTGGAAGAGGCAGGGCTCTTCTTTCCTCCCCATCCGGGTGAGGAGAGTGCAAACATAGGAGGAGTTATAGCCACTAACGCGGGCGGTTCAAGAGCAGTTAAATACGGAGTAATAAGGAACTTCGTGAAGGGACTGGAGGTCATTCTGCCCAGAGGAGAGATAATAGAAATCGGTGGAAAGATTATGAAAGATAGCACTGGCTATAGTCTCCTGAATCTTTTGATAGGCTCTGAAGGCACTCTGGGAATTATTACCAAAGCCACGATTTCTCTTCTCCCGCCACCAAAAGCTATGTTTACACTTGTTGCACCTTTCAATAGTGTTCGCGATGCCATAAAGACAGTTCCTATGATAATAAAGAGTAAGACAGTTCCCATGGCGATAGAATTTGTGGAGAAAGAACCCATCCTTGTCACTGAAGACTATCTCCAGAAGAGGTGGCCCTGTCGGGAGGGAAAGGCATATCTTATGATAACAATAGATGGCTCTAGTGAAGAGGAGGTAATGGTGCTTTCTGAATCTGTGGCAGAATTATGTTCGGCTAATAATGCGCTGGATGTCTTTGTCGCTGATACTAAAGAGAGACAAGACAATGTATTGAACATAAGGAGCCAAATCTATGAAGCCCTCAAGCCATACACAATCGAGATACTGGACATCACTGTCCCCCGGGCAGAGATTGCCGGGCACATGGAGAAGGTACATGAGATTGCGGATAAATATGATGTCTGGTTGCCCACATACGGTCATGCAGGAGATGGAAACGTGCATACTCATATTATGAAGGTTAAATTTAAGGACGGAAAAATAGAGAAAACAAAGGAAGGATGGGAAGAAAAGTATCGCCAGGTGCGAAAAGAACTCCACGTAGATGGTATAAATAGAGGGGGCACCATTTCAGGAGAACATGGGATAGGTGTAGTGAAGAAGGAGTATCTATCTATGGCTCTGAGCAAAGCTCATATTGACATTATGAAGGGAATAAAGAAAGTTTTTGACCCAGAAAATATTTTAAATCCGGGAAAGATATTCGACGTTGTTTAAGGATTTTTCTATTTTCTCAAAATTACCCTTTTTTTCATTCTCTTTGCACCAAAAAATTTCTTGGTGAAATTTGCAGCCTTTTCTGTGTCGAATTGTTTACAGGAGAAGATGTTGATATAAGCAGAATTCCAGAGTTCAGAGAAATGGGCAGTGATGCAACTGGTCTCAATGAATTGGACGAAAGAATAGCCTGCAGTATGGGGCTTTTTCAGTCCAAAGTAGAGGATAGAAGGTTTGCCGTATTTTTTCATCTTTATTAAAGTGCATAAATTATCGACGAATTGACTTATTTTCTTAGGAGAGCGAATTGTTTTCTGGTCGCAATCGTAGAGGTCGACTATAAGTTCTGTGCCGTAACTTCCCCTTCTTTCCATTTCCTATTCAATCTCCACTGTTTCCTTCATATAACTGGGCAAGACAAATGAAGCCTGATGAATTTCCGGATTATAGTATCTAGTTTTTAGTTTAAATTTCTTATACCTTTTTTCTATTTTCGAAAGGCGAACCTTTCGGGGATCAATCCCTTTAGAAGCGAAGACGAGACTGAAGAATCCTCCCACATAGGTGGGGACAGCTGCCAAAAAGATAGTCACAAATGGAAATACCTTCTTCAGTTTTTTATAGACATAAGGAAATTCTTCTCTCTGAAGAAAAGACGAGCCTGTCTGTTGGGCAAATATTCCGTCATCGTTGGAAAGTGCATTAGAGGTTTCCCGATAGAATTTGGACGAGAAAAGCACCTTTGCTGGGCCAATAGGGTCTGAAGAATCAATTATCACCACATCAAATTTTCCTTTCCATTCCTTGATGAAGTTTGCTCCGTCGTCAATTATTATGTTTGCCCGCCTGTCGTTAAAAGAATTTCTACAGATAGATGAAAGATAGGTTTTCGACAATTCAATTACTTTCTCGTCTATTTCTACTAAAAACACTTCCCTAACTGGATACTTCAGGACTTCTCTCAAGATTCCCCCGTCCCCACCTCCGATAATTAAGACAGTTTTCGGATGGGGATGAGAGAGCATGGCTAAATGAGACAGCATCTCGTGGTAGATAAATTCATCTGCTTCTGTGGTCTGGACAATCCCGTCTAAGACTAATACCCTGCCGAATTCATAAGTATCCAAAATATCAATCTTCTGATATAGACTTTTCTTTGAAACAATATTTTCCTTAACTTTAAGCCCCAATTTCACTAAAGGGAAAAGGGACTCATAAAACCACATTTCCTTCATTCCAGGATTCCCCTCTTAAGTTCCAGTAACTGCATTTTTTTAGGCTTGAATGCCTTCTTTAGTACGGGAATAGCTTTATATGGGTTTACTTCTCCGCAGACAAAAATATCGATTGCCGCATATCCCAATTCAGGCCAGGTGTGAATAGATAGGTGGGATTCTTTAATTATCGCTATGCCCGATATTCCTTGGTTGGGAGAAAAACGGTGGAGTTTTATCTTTAAGAGGGTAGCTCCACAGGCATTAACCGATGCAATTAGGGCCTTCTTAACTTTCTCCAAGGAGGTAATATTCTCGGCTCCCCAGAATTCTAAGAGGAGGTGAGTCCCTGCATAGTTAAATTGCTCGCACTTGCTGTAATATCGCCTCGCCTTCTTGTTCATCCTCTCCGTCTTAAGTTCACCTTGACTTATTAAGGAGTTATTCTTCTCGTCTATTTTGGAAATTCCGTTAGAAATTTTGCTATATCACTTTACTGAGCAAATATTTCTAACGGCGTAAAGCTAAGTAATAGCTCTGCCGAAATTTTATTTTTTGATTATTTTAACATCTTGAAAAAATTTTGTCAACAAAATAGTTTAATTTTTTTATGATACTGATTGTTGACTTTGTCTGTCGATTATAGTATTATCGAACCGTTTCTGTTTTCTCTTGAAAGTGGATGGTGATTGCCGATGCTATCTGCACTTTTAATATATCCATGGATATATGATTTCGCTGCTTACGATTTATGGCTCAAGCCCCTCGGGTTACTCTACATAGCAAGCATACTGAGAAATCTCGGAATTGAGGTCACTTTTATAGACTGTCTGGACAGATACGATGACAGTTTGTCTCACTCTTTTGGAAAGAGTGTTTCTCGCAATAGATATGGGTGTGGGAAATACTACTATGAAGAAGTTGAAAAGCCTCAACTACTTAAGAAGTTTCCCAGAAGATATAAGAGATACGGAATTCCTGTTCAGTTCTTTATTGAAAAGATTGGTAAGTTGTCCCCGCCAGATATTATTCTGGTGAGTTCAGGTATGACCTACTGGTATCTTGGAGTTTTTGAAGCAATTAAAATATTAAAAGTAAAATTTCCCAAAGTTCCCATAATTCTGGGAGGCACATATGCTACACTATGCTACCAGCATGCGCTGGAAGGCTCGGGAGCCGACTATGTATTTAAGGGAGGGGACATGGGCAGGCTGATAAAAATAGTAGAGGAGAATACAGGCGCCAATTTCTCTCAGGAAAAATTGCCTTTAGATTTCTCCGGTTGGCCGTATCCAGCCTACGACTTATATGGAACGAATGAGTATGTCGCTTTAAGGAGTTCAGTGGGTTGCCCTTTTAGATGCACATATTGTGCTGTTAATCTCTTGAATGGCAAATTTGAACAGCGAAGGCCGGAACGCGTGGTGAGAGAAATCGAATATTTTCATAAGAATTTGGGCGTGAAAAATTTTGTCTTTTACGATGATTCTTTATTGTTCAATGAACAGAAGCATTTCAGGAGAATCGTTGAGCTTATATTTAACCTTAAACTTGATTGCTTTTTTCACACGCCTAATGGGCTTCAGGCGAGACTCCTTACCTATGATGGGGCAAGATTGATGAACAGGCTTGGCTTCATAAATCCGAGGTTAAGTCTCGAGACAGTTAATGAGAAGAGACAGACGACGTCTGGAAATAAAGTTAGCACTGGAGAGGTAGAGAGAGCCGTTCGCTATCTGGAAGAAGCAGGCTACTCCCCCAGCCAGGTCGGAATATATGTTATGATGGGCATGCCCGATCAACCGTATGAAGAAGTCTATGAGACCATGCAGTTTGTCCACAGACTGGGAGCCAAAATTCTACTCGTAGAATACTCACCAATTCCAGGGACGGAGGAATGGAAGAGAAGTGTATTAAACGACAATCTCGATCCCCTTCTTCATAACAATTCAATATTTCCTTTATACGATGTTAAAGACTGGAAGGAATTTCAGAAATTGAAAGATGAAGCACGAAGGCTAAATCGACAGGGCTAAAGCTGCCTTCCTAACGAACCCTATTTCCCTTCCAGTAATTGCCTGAACCTCAAAGCATTTTTTACAGCAAATCCATGAGCATCGTTATTAAAGTAAGCATATATATCTTTTCTTTTTTCCATCCAATGTTTAGCCTTGGAAGCCCACTCTCTAAGTTCTTCCTCAGAGTAGCTGGAGCCATAAAGAATCTCTTCTCCATGAAAACGGAAGTAGACAAAATCGGAAGTGGCGAGCTCTTCACACGGCCAGCCCTTGGAATGGGCAATACACAATGAGAACCCATACTTCCTCAATATGGCGTATATCTGTTCACAGAACCAGCTTGAGTGTCGGAACTCGAAGGAGTGGCGGGTCGATTTGGAAACCCTGAGGTCGTGGATAATTTTACAGAATGCGTCCAGTTTTTCTCGATTGGCATGCAGGTTGGGAGGTAATTGCCACAACACCACCTCCAGCTTTTTCTTTAACCCCTCGACATTATTGAAAAATATTTTCAGTGGCTCTTCGCAGTCCTTTAACTTTTTGATGTGGGTAATGAAACGGCTCCCTTTAACTACGAACCTGAAGTTCTCTGGAGTTCTCTTTCGCCATCCTTCAAAAACGCTCTTCTTGGGTAGCCTGTAGAACGAGACATTTAGCTCTACTGTATTGAAGAAACTCATGTAGTATTCCAACCACTTATTTTCCGGAAGACCTCGGGGATAGAAAACACCATCTGACCAATGGGGGTAATTATATCCGCTTGTGCCAACGAATGTCTTAATTGCCATTCAGTTTCTTCCTCCAGTTTTCAATTATATATGAGTAGCTCTCCCAAGTCAAGATGCGAGGAGAAAAAAGCAAAGACAAACAGGCCTTTTGTTTGCGATTCTTGAAATTTTGGTAATTATTTGGTATTCTTAAGCTGGGGTTTAGTTCTGAATTGGTAGTGTAGGGCTTTTAGAAATTTCAAATTTCAAATTTCAAATTTCAAATTACGGGCATAAAGGGCTACACTACAAGAAAGGAATGTAAGGATGGAGTAGCAGAGCGAAGC
>CAZJWT010000060.1:0-7904 GCA_964550005.1 uncultured Clostridia bacterium
AGGAGGACTGACCGTGGCAACATTTTTCACATTGGTGTTCATCCCGGTGCTCTATGCTACCTTTGAGACTCGAATCGCCAGAAGAAGAAATGTAGGGACTAAGGTATGAAACTCATTTTCATCATCTATAATGTTGTAATTGAAAACAGAGTTATGGAAGAGCTGGAAAAGGCAAAAGTTAAAACCTACACAAAACTACCCTCAATTCACGGCGTGGGCACCCATTCGGCTCCTCATCTGGATAGTCTCATCTGGCCGGGGGTAAACCATGGACTATTTATTGCTGTTGAAGAAGAAAAGAAAGAGGAAATCCTAAAGAGAATGGAAGAACTTAAGTCTATTTACGAGAAGGAGGGTTTAAAGGTATTCGTGCTTCCACTGGAAGAAGTTCTTTAACGCTCAACTGCCAAAGGTTTTTAGGATGGAGGGTATAACACATACTCTAAGTGGCGTGGTAGTCTCATCCTTGGGAATTCGCCAGGGTCTTGGGACCATAGTTAGTACTACTTTCATTATCTCGACAGTTTTCCCTGATATAGATTTCCTGGCTATGTGGATTAACCGGTATTACTATCTTCGCTACCACCGCGGCATTACTCATTCTCTTTTAGGCATTCTCGTATTCTCCTTTCTCATAGCGCTAATATTTTATCTCTCTACTGGACGCGGCAATTTTAAGATTCTTTATCTGGTGAGCCTTTCTGGAATGGCTATGCATGTGGGATTTGACCTGCTAAACTCCTATGGGACACAGATTCTTCTACCTTTCTCTTCTCAAAAATTCTCTCTCGATCTGGATATTATCTTTGACCTCTGGTTCATTGGTCCTCTAATCTTTGGTTTATTAGGTATCTATGTTTTTCCGAAAAGTCAGCGCCTAATAGCTCTTCTTATTTTGGCAATTATCCTTCTAAGCGTAGCATTCCGGTATGTTCAAAGGCAGAGAGCAATTGGATTAATTCGTTCCGAAAAGCCCCTGGCTACTTTTCCTGCTGGAATGGAATCTTTCTACAACCCATTTCTCTGGCGTGGTGTGATTCTGAAGGAAGACGGCTATCTTTCATATGAAGTCGATACCTTCAGGCGAAAAGTCACTTCTTCTATGCTTCACTCCTGTGATAAACTGGTTCTGGCAAAATATATGTCGCATTCAGAACTTTTGAGGACCTTTCTCTTATGGGCGAGGTTTCCCTTCGGGACAGTTGAGAAGGACGATTCTGGCACAACCATTCTTTGTGGAGACCTGAGATTTGCGTCCCGCGAAAAACCTAACTATTTCCTCTTGCGTATTCGATTAGATCGAGAAGGAAATGAGATATCCTCCCGATTCTCCTTTCGTGGCATTTAAAAGAAAGTTTTCCCACCGCTATACTACATTTTTCTTGACTTTTTGATTAAAAAAGCATTAATATACATATCATTAATATACATATTTGAATATTAACTATAGCTGAACCAATGAATAACTGAAGTACATTACTTGCTGATGCTCAATTCCGTTTTGGAGGGAAGGCTGGATACAAAATTCGACTCTTTCTGTAAATTTGCCAAGAAATTGGGAGCGATTAGCGCTAAAGTAATTTCAGTTGACACTGTTGCTACTGCTCTCTGGGTAAGGCTTAAGTGCCAGTATGGGTGCGATGGTTATGGAGAATGTTTGACTTGCCCTCCCTATTCCCCGACGCCAGAAAGGACCCGGGAAGTGTTGAAGCAGTATAGAAAAGCGATCTTGGTCCACGGAGATGATCATACAGACATTACGAGAATAGTAGCCAGGCTGGAAAGAGAAGCATTTCTCTCAGGTTATTATAAGGCGTATGGGATGGGGTCAGGCCCATGCGACCTCTGTAATAGCTGCGATGTCAACAAACCTTGCAAGAAACCATATCAAGCAAGACCTTCGATGGAAGCGTCGGGGATAGATGTTTTTAAGACCGCCAGAGACAATGGGTTTAAGATAGAAGTGCTAAAAAGCCCCGAGTGTAAAGGGAACTATTTTGGACTTGTTTTGATACTTTAAGAGAGCTCTGAAAAATCTTTTTTTCATGACGATAGTTCCGGGTTGGAGAAAAGGAGGCATAAATTTCAAATATTTCAAAATTAGCTGTGCTCGGAGCCTCAATACTCTTTTCTAATTTGGGATATGCTTTTGAGCCTAATTTGAGTGGGTCTCTTGAGGCGGGAAACAGAACCACAATAGAAGCCATTGAGGGAGAAAGCACATTAGATTACGATTATGCTAAGTATTATCTAAGATACAAGTACCCAGTCAGAAAACCATTGAATCTGACCCTCGTGTACAATTCGTACATCAAGAAATATGAAGATAAGAAGGACTTAAATAATAATACAGTATCGGTTAAGACTTATTGGGATTACTCTCTTTTCGTTAGAAAGGAATCCAATCTAAGATTGGATGTTGATTTAGGCTGGCGGGAGAAGAGATATAAATACAAAGAAAAAGATGTGTATACCAATAGTCAGTGGATGTCAAAGACAAGGTCCACTTACGAGATAAAAAATTTATGGAGTGTATCAGGAGAGTTCGGTTATAAAGACTATGACTACTTCCTTACCGAAGGAAAAGATAGAAAGGAGTTCTCCGAAAGAGTGGAGGGGAAGAAATATTTCTCCAGGAAAAGGATTCAGTTTCTCGCTCTTGTCAATTTCCGTCAGACAGACTTCAATTCCAAGCCAGATACAAATCAATTTATCTACAGACTTGGGGCTGAGGTGAAACCGGGATTTAACTTCCTATCAGAAATGGCAGGAAGGATAGAAGAAGGGAAGAAGTATACGGACGAGGATATCGAAGAGGATATTGAAGAAGAACAGGAAGGCGACTACTATTTTAGATACAGCAGGTGGTGGTTGAAAACAGTGCATCCTGTTTTTGAAAGAATGTATACAGTTCTAAAATATACCGATTACAATAAAAATTATACAACTGCTAATTATGACCACAGATGGTATGAGATAGAGAATTGGTGGAGGTATCTACTCTTAGAAAACCCTATGAGGAGATTATCCATTACCTTCAGTTATCTCCATCGAGAAACAGACTATTCCCAGATGAAAATTTCAAGCTATGACAAGGATTCAGTGGAAATGGGAGTGTACTACTCTCGAAAGAATAACTGGAATACTTCGCTGAACCTCGGTGTAGCCATTTACGATTATACGATTGGAGAAGAAAAAGATAAAAATAGTTATTCTATAGCAATTCAACTTGAGAAAGAGATTATTCTTGATAAGTTATCTTTGACGGCTGAATATAAGTATAAACTAAAAGACTACGAAATAAAACCGGATAAAACGCAAAATGCAGGGAGATTTGCCATAGATTATAAGTTTTAGGTAGGGGTTCGATTTATCGGGTCCGTTTCGTAAGGAAAGAATTTATTGAAAGGAGGACAAAATGAGAGCAGTTGTTGACCAGGAGTTGTGTACTGGCTGTGGAGTCTGCGCTGATACTTGTCCAGAAGTTTTTGTGCTCGATAATGATACAGCTCGGGTAATTGTGAATGAAGTTCCCGAAGAAGCAAGAGAATCCTGTGAGGAAGCCGCTGAAAGCTGTCCTGTTGATGCCATAAGCATTAAAGAATAGTTTGCACAGATTGAATCTGTGCCTACGACAACATTTTGTAGGTCCCGATGACTCGGGACAAATAGGAGGTATAATTGCTATGAAATCTTATACGGAATACCTTTGGTTTAATACGAAAAATAGGCGAGAGTTCATAAATATAACTCCGCAGGTTGAGGAAGTTGTGGGAAAAAGCGGAGTGAAAGAGGGACTTTGCCTTGTTAATGCCATGCATATTACGGCAAGCGTATTCATTAATGATGATGAAGGTGGTTTACATCAGGATTTCAACGAATGGCTTGAAAAATTTGCCCCCTATGGTAAAGAGAAGTATAGGCACAATTTGACGGGAGAAGATAATGGAGATGCTCACCTGAAACGGACCATTATGGGTAGGGAAGTAGTCGTTGCTATAACTCGTGGGAAATTAGACTTTGGACCATGGGAACAGATTTTTTATGGTGAATTTGACGGTCGAAGAAGGAAAAGGGTTATAATTAAGGTTATAGGTGAATAAAATTAAGAAGAAGATATGTGGAAATTGAAGTTACCTGTCCAAATTGGAAACTGTAGGGGCGATCCCGATGTATCGGGATGGTCGCCCAAATGACGGCACCATAAATGGTGCCCGACCAATCGGTCTATACATCTGGAGTCCTCCCGAAAGGGAGGGTTATAAATGGATACCTCCGATGGAATCGGAGGACTCCAGTATTTTAGGAGTCCTCCCGCAGGGTGACGGAGAATGAAGGGACGGCACGCCGAAAGATCGGCATAAACTGCGTCCGTCCCCTACGATTACGAACGAGGATGAAGGATAAAATTAAAGATATCAGGACAGAATATTATAGGAGCAGAGGACCGGGGGGTCAAAGGAAGAACAAGAAGGAGACAGCGGTTCGCATCCGACACATTCCTACAGGGATAACCGTGATTGCCACTGAGTTTCGTTCCCAGGTGAGAAATCGACAGCTTGCCCTGAAAAGACTCAGGGAGAGATTGGAGCGACTGAAGAGGAAAAAGAAACCAAGAATTCCCACTAAAATATCAGCTTCAGCAAAGGAAAAATTTCTCAAAGGAAAGCGTTTAAGGTCTGAAAAGAAGAAACTGCGACAAAGAGTAGTAGAGTGGTGAATTGATAAACTATCTAAATTCTGTTAGAAAAAGTATGATTCGGGAGGAAAGCTGTGTGGCTTGTTGTCTGGATTGGGTTGGCAGTTCTGATTGGTTACTATTATAAACAGAAAGGGCTAAGTAGTGTCCTCGGTTTTTTGCTGAGTCTTTTTGCAAGCCCTTTTATTGCCTTTATTGTTGGGGTGTTGCTTTCTCCGGAGTCGAGGGCTTTTGGGAAATTGAAAAAGTGCCCACAGTGTGCAGAGTTTGTGAAATCTGGAGCGAAGATTTGCCGGTTCTGTAATTATGAGTTTAAAGAAGAAGAAAAAAAACCTGAGAAGGTAATGACTGAAGAGGAATGGCTTGAACAGGAAATAAGGAAAAAGCGGGAGAAGAAATTGAATCTTTTTTTCTTTGGTATTTCCGTTTTGGGAACTATAATTGCATTTCTATTGATATTTGCTTTTATTAACCGCCAGGTAGAGAGCACTAAAAGAACTGATATGATGAGAGGAAGAATCGAAGAGAGAAGGTGAAGGGAGGATTTCGATGATGGCCTATGTTTTGACTTTTATCCCTATATTCGTTGCGGTTGATGTCTTAGGAATTCTACCAATCTTTGTTTCTCTTGTAGAGCCCTTGGAATTTTTGGAGAGGAAGAGAGTCGTCTTTCAGTCTGTGGTAACAGCTTCAGCTGTAGGTCTTGGCTTCGTATTCTTGGGAAAGGCTATCTTTCTAATTATCGGGCTTCTGGTGGCAGATTTTAAGATTGCTGGCGGGCTTGTCCTTTTAGTTCTCTCCTTAATGGATTTATTGACCCCGGAGAAGAGCAGGCGCCAGCCCACTTCCACTATGGGCGTCGTTCCACTTGGCACTCCGCTTATTGTAGGGCCAGCGGTCCTGACCACTATTATTATGTTGATCGATATTTATGGGATTATTCCCACGGTTACCTCTTTCGTGGTAAATATGGTTATTGTCTGGTTTGTCTTTGTTAACTCGGATCATATAATGGGGATTCTAGGTAATGCTGGTTCCAAGGCCATTTCAAAGGTGGCGAGTTTGATTCTGGCATCGATTGGCGTGATGATGATCAGAAAGGGCGTAATGGATATAATAAAATTGGGAATAAGATGACAATTAATAAGGACCTGGCAGAGAAAATAAGAGAAAGGTTACAAGAACGTTAAAGTTTACAACAAACTTTAAACTTGTGAATTTTTTATTTGACTTTTCTTTTGGGATTTGATATAAATTAACCTGCCCTTTTTTGTTTCCACTAAACCCGCCTATTTCAGGTAAAATCATGCCTACTTTACGCTTTAAACAAGGCCAAAAACTACAAACCAAACAGACATTCCGGCTGATTGGAAGAATGAAGCTATCAAACTTTATGGAGCTCTCAGAGCGAGATTTTGCAGAATTTGTGAAGAGAGTAGAAGAAGACCCTCTGTTTAAGAGGTTAACTTATCCCTCTAGTAAGGAAGAGAAAGCCGTAACTCAAAAGAGATTTAATGGGACATGCATGTCCAGATTCTTTTATGAACTAAGAGAAGATATGGTACCGGCGAGAAATTCTTTCAACTTCAATTCTCTTTTAGAGAATCGGGCCAAGGTTATTTCCATAATTAAGAAGTTGGGAATGGATAAATTTAAGCGTTATTTCCTCTATAATGAGATGGAAATGGCTCCTGAGGATATAGCGATTGAGTGTAATTTAGATATATCTGCTGTTAGGAGAATAAATGACCTGATTGACGAATTGTCTATTTATGGTGAATTTTACAATCCTTCATCAATTATGATAGCAGAAAAGATACATTATTCTAAGATTGCCTCAATTGAAAGGGGTGATGATGGCAGTTATTACATTGGTTATTTTTCTCCAAATCTCGTTCGAGGAAGATATTTTATAAATTATGAAAAAATCTGGAATTTAAGAAAGAGTAACGCTTTCTCAAAAGAGGAGTTAAAAAAGATAGATAAACTGCTTAGAGACTTAGAGTTGATCAATACGAAAAAGAGCATAACTCATCAAATAATTGAGAACATAATCAGAATTCAGTTTGACTATTTGAAATCAGGCGATCCACTGGGTCTTGTTCCTTTTAGCCAAAGCGAACTTGCTAAGAAGATAGAAGCAGATCCCAGTCTGGTGAGTCGGGCGATTAGAGGTAGGAGCATTGAAACCCCCTGGCGGGAGGAGAAGCCGTTGAAATACTTTTTTCCCAGGAGGAGACAGGCGAGAAAAAACCTGATTAAAAAGATTATTAAGGAAGAGAAAAAACCTGAGAGCGATGAAGAAATCAGGAGAGTGCTTAAACAAAGATTTGATATCAATATTTCCCGACGCTCGGTTAGTGCCTTGAGAAAAGAATTAGGAATTTCCCATAGTTGGAAAAGAAAAAACAAAAAGCTCAATATTTTACATAAAATATAATATTTCATACTTCGCTATAGTAAAAGAGGGTCTCTGAAAAAGTATTGACTTTGGTCTGTCATTGCGAGCCCGGAGGGCGTGGCAATCGACGAAGTCGTGGCGAGGCCGATACCCCCTCCTCTCCTCCTCCCCCCTTGAGGGGGAGGAAATAAGGTGGGGGGTAAATTTAGGCCGTGGCAACCTCAAGAATAAATCTACGAGATTGCTTCACTTCGTTCGCAATGACACCCTGTGTTCCCGATGAATCGGGACTTCGTCGCGGAGTTTATCCCGCACAATTAGTGTGCGGGGCTCCTCGCAAAGACATCGAGGGGGACTTTTTCAGAGACCAAAAAAGAGGAAAAATTGGGATGGATTTAGGTTCTCGGTTAAGAGATTTGAGACGGCGGCAGAAGATGACTCTGGAAGAATTGGGCAAGCGAACGGGCCTGACCAGCAGTTTTCTTTCCCAAGTGGAGAGAAATATCACTTCTCCTTCTGTTAGGTCCCTGAGAGAGATCGCTTCTGCATTAAATACGAAAGTTAGTCGCTTCTTTGAAGAAGAAAGGAGTAGAGATTTCATATTTATTAAGAGAGACAAGAGAGAAAAGGTGATTAACGCCAAATTAAAATCATGTTGTGAAGTGTTAGCTTCTGGTCTCTTAGATATAAGAATGGAACCATCCCTTCTCGTTCTCAAAGTGGGAGGTGAGATGGAGAAGCAGTCAGATTCTCTTGATGGTGAGGAGTTTGGTTTCGTCCTTAAGGGCAAAATAGAACTTCTCC
>CAZJWT010000061.1:0-7785 GCA_964550005.1 uncultured Clostridia bacterium
CGGAAAAAGTATTTTCTGAGTTTGGTCAGCAACACGGAGAGCTCCAATTTTCTCACCGCGCTCCAGAAAAAAGACAAGCCTTATGGCGGAAACTGGGGATTATGCCCAGAGGAATTGATAGAGAAATCGTAGAGGTGATGCATCGCACGACCATGGGAGTGGATAACGATTGTGAAAATCTCATAACTCACGGTATGAGAACCGCCTTAGGAGATGGATGGGGTGGTTCTATGATTGCTACAGAACTTTCTGATGTCCTTTTTGGCACTCCCCGGCCTATTCGCGCCAGGGTGAACTTGGGTGTACTTAAGCAGGATGAAGTCAACTTGGTAGTCCACGGGCACGAGCCTGCGCTTTCAGAGGTTATTGTGGCTGCTGCTCAGGATAAAGAGCTAATAGAACTTGCCAGAAAGAATGGAGCAAAAGGCATTAATCTGGCTGGAATTTGTTGCACTGCGAATGAGATTCTGATGCGACACGGCATTCCCATTGCGGGAAACTTCCTCCAGCAAGAGCTGGCGATAGCTACAGGAGCGGTCGATTTAATGCTGGTGGATGTTCAATGCATTATGCCCGCTCTATCCTCGGTAGCTAAGTGTTTCCATACAAAGCTTGTCTCCACTTCTCCTAAAGCAAAATTCCCGGGAACAGAACATATAGAGTTTAAAGAAGAAGAAGCTCTGCCTATTGCCAAGAAGATTGTAAGAATGGCAGTAGAAAATTTCAAGAATAGAGTGAAAGAGAAAGTTAACATACCCAAGGAGAAAATGGACTTAGTGGCAGGATTTACTGCGGAGAGTGTATTTAAATTTCTGGGAGGGAAATATCGAGCTACTTATCGTCCCTTGAACGATGCTATAATCAGTGGAAGATTGAGAGGAGCAGCAGGTATTGTTGGCTGCAATAATCCAAAGATAAAGCATGATTGGGGTCATGTGGAAATGGCTAAGGAGTTAATTAAGAACGATGTCCTGGTAGTGGTTACTGGTTGTTCAGCTATTGCTAATGCCAAAGCAGGACTTTTGAAACCGGAAGCTGCGTTTCAATATGCGGGAAAGGGTCTCAAGGAAATATGCGAGGCAGTGGGAGTTCCTCCCGTCCTCCATGTTGGCTCTTGCGTGGATAACAGCCGAATTCTAATTACTCTCTGTAACGTTGTTGCCGAAGGTGGACTGGGTGACGATATATCCGACTTGCCTGTTGCAGGAGCTGCTCCAGAGTGGATGAGCGAGAAAGCAGTTTCAATCGCATTCTATTTTGTGGCTTCGGGCGTATTTACTGTGCTCGGGAATCCTTTCCCGGTTCTGGGAAGTACAGAGGTAACCGGCCTACTAACTAAAAGATTGGAAGAGATTGTGGGAGCGAACTTCGCTTTTGAATCCGATCCTATAAAGGCAGCCCACATTATGATCGAACACATTAATCAGAAGAGAGAAGCGCTTAAGTTGAAACCAGTAATGTATGAAAGAGAAGAGGTAATGGTGAAATAGACATGGAAAAGATTTTCTGCGACATAAGGAAATGTCTGGGTTGCAAGTCGTGTGAAATAGCCTGTGCTGTAGAACATTCTGAAAGCAAAAATATCTTTCAGGCGATAAAGGAAGAGAAGAGACCCCGCCAGAGGGTAGTTGTGCGAAGCACCACGAGCAAGCCTTTCCCTTTGCGTTGTCACCACTGTGAAGAGGCACTCTGCATTCAGGCTTGTATGTCTGGTGCAATGTATAAGGATGAACAAGGTGTTACCAGACATGACCCAGATAAGTGTGTAGGGTGCTGGATGTGTATTATGGTCTGCCCCTTCGGGGTGATATCGCGGCAGGAGAATTTAGCTTTGAAGTGCGACCTATGCCCAGATAGGGAGGAGAGTTTTGCCTGCGTTGAGGCTTGTCCCACAGAGGCTCTTTTCGCAGGTACCTGGGAAGAGTTCGAGAAAAAGTTGAGTCAGGAGAAGAGGTGAGGTATGCACTATGTGATTGTGGGAGGAAGTGCAGCTGGAATCAGCGCAGTGGAAGCTATCAGGAGTCTGGATAGAGAAGGAAAGATAACACTTATTTCTGATGAGGAATTTTCTCTCTATTCCCGCTGCTTGATTACATACTTCTTAGCAGGCAAACTTGCCGAGGATAGACTCAAATACAGAAGTAGCGATTTTTATGATAAAGAGAGAGTGGATTCTCTCCTCGGTGTAAGGGCGGAAAGACTTTTGCCAGAAAAGAAAAATCTTATCCTGGATAACGGAAAGGAACTCGCCTACGATAGATTACTAATTGCTACAGGCGCCTCCCCACAGATGGTAGATGCACCTGGTAGTGATAAAGAGGGAATTCTTGGCCTGAGGACTTATCGGAATGCTCAGTGGATTAATGCTAGGATAGATAGGGTGAAAAGGGTTTCAATTTTGGGTGGGGGATTGATAGGTTTGAGAGCTGCCTATTCTCTGCATGCAAGGCATAAAGAAGTTAAAGTCATAGTTAAATCGAACCAGGTCTTGTCTCAGATGCTTGATAGAGGGGCGGCGAATTTTGTCAGGAGAAAGATTGAAGAGAAAGGCATTCAGGTTATGACTGGGTTGGCTGCAGTTGAATTTCTGGGAGGGAAAGAGGTTACTGGCCTTGTGCTAGATGATGGTAGAAGACTGGAGTGTGAACTGGTAATTGTAGGGAAAGGAGTAATGCCAAATTTAGAATTAGTAGAGGGTACAGGAATCAAAACTGAATACGGGATTATCGTCAATGATTATCTTCAAACTAACCTTCCTAATATATACTCTGCCGGTGATGTAGCTCAGACAAAAGATCTAGTTACCGGCCAGTCCACTATCAATGCCCTCTGGCCCTGCGCGGTGGCCCAGGGAAGGATTGCGGGATTGAATATGACCGGAAAAAAGGTGAAGTACGATGGTTCTATGGCGATGAATTCAGTTGAATTTTTTGGCCTGCCAGTAATTTCCATGGGGATAACTCGACCGAAAGATAAACAGTACGAAGAGTTGGTTAAGGAAGATGATAAGAATTTTGTATATAAGAAAGTGGTACTCAAAGAAAATAGGATTCATGGTATGATTTTAGTCAATAGGATCGAGCAGGCAGGGGTTATGGGGATTTTAATGAGAAAGAAGGTGGATGTTTCACCGATAAAGTTGATGTTGTTAGAAGATAGATTCGATTTTGCCAAGATTTTGCCGATAATAAAAGAAGGAAAGGAATTATTCACTGAGCGGGAATTCGAAGAAACCATAATTACCTATTAGAGAGTAGTGTTTATTGAACTCGAGGGATGAGGGGGAATTTTTTGCACAAATTGAATTTGTGCCTACAATAGGATGAATTCGAAATTTTGTAGGCACGATTTCAAATCGTGCAGGAAGGGGAAAGATATGTCCAAGATTGTGGCAGGAGCAGCAATCAGAGGCGCACATAAAGTAGTGGTAGAGGCGGAAGATTCTCTAAACAGGGCGATTAAAGAGAAAGGGAAAGACCAGAAGGTTGAGTTTCCTGAGACAGCTTTTTTCCTTCCCATGGCCTATGCTCTTTTGGGAATCGAAGTAAAGAATTTGGGAGATATGGTACCTGTACTTGAGAAAGCAAAGTCGCTTTTGAGAGAGGAGCCGAGCGAGTCTCTCTGGCTTCCCTATCTTGGCGACGCTCTCGATTCTGGGATAGCTACCCTCTTAGGAGAAGAAATTATTGTTGCCCTAAGATACCTGTATGGCAAAGAACCTCAGCCCGATTGTGTTGGTTTCTATACAGATACCTGGATGAGAAATTATGGCATACAACTGGTAGATGGAAGGATGCCGGGTTTTGCTGCCATTCTGGGTGCAGCTCCGGATAATAAACTGGCAGTAGAGATAGTGAGAGAATTTCAGAAGAGAAATATTATGTGTTTTGTTGGCTCTAATTCTAATGGCAGGAGTATAATTGACCAGCTTAAAGAAGAGAATGTCCAGATGGGTTGGGAGACATATATAGTACCTTACGGACGCGATACAATAACTGGAATATATCCCCTCAACTGGGCTATCAGATCGGCTCTCACCTTCGGTGGCATTAAGAAGGGAGAGGCACTGAAATGTCTCAAGTACTGTCAAAATAGAGTATTTGCTTTTGGTTTGACTTTAGGGGAGTTGGACGATGTGAAGTATGCTACTGGCGCAGGAGCCATTAACATGGGCTTTCCCATAATTGCAGATACCGATATTCCTGAGATAAGGCCGAGCGGTATCTGCACATATGAACATTTGGTGAAAGAATTTGACCACAAGAAACTGGTCTCTACTTGCATTCAGGTGCGTGGTGTTAAAGTGAAGGTAACGGAAATCCCTATTCCCGTTTCCTATTCTGCTGCTTTTGAAGGCGAAACAGTAAGAAAAGAACAGATGTATGTTCAGTTTGGAGGGAAATATTCTACTGCTTTTGAATATGTCACCACAAGAGACATGGACGAAGTTGAAGATGGGAAAATAGAGGTGATTGGGCCTGAAGTCGACGAGGCTGAAGAGGGTGGGGCAATGCCTTTAGCGATATATATTGAAGTAGCTGGGAGAAAGATGCAGAAGGATTTTGAACCAATATTAGAAAGGCAGATTCATACATTTTTAAACGAAGCTATGGGGATATTCCATATGGGTCAAAGAGATTTGTGTTGGTTAAGGATTAGTAAAGAAGCGAAGAAGAAAGGATTTAAGATTCGCCATTTTGGGGTAATCATTCATGCTCGCCTTCACGATACCTTCGGGGCAATAGTGGATAAAGCTCAGGTTACAATTTATACTCGACAGGAGGATGTGGAGAAATATCGTTCAGAAGCTAAGAAGGCTTATGAGGCACGCGATGAACGCATGGCAGGGATGACCGATGAGAGCGTGGATACATTCTACTCGTGTACGCTCTGCCAGTCGTTTGCGCCGAATCATGTATGTATGGTCAAGCCTGAGAGGTTGGGATTATGTGGCGCTTATAGTTACATTGATGCTAAGGCTTCTTTTGAACTGAATCCAACTGGCCCCAATCAGCCGGTTAAGAAAGGAGAATGTCTTGACCCAAAGAGGGGTGAATGGAAAGGGGTGAATGATTTCATCTACCAAAAATCGAACAAAACTTTAGACCGATTCCACGGTTATTCCATAATAAGTTGCCCTGAAACTTCCTGCGGCTGCTTTGAGTGCATCATTGCCATACTCCCGGAGACGAACGGTTTTATGATTGTAAATAGGGAATTTGGTGGTATGACTCCCATAGGAATGACTTTCAGCACACTGGCCGGTTCCGTAGGCGGGGGAGCGCAGACCCCAGGCTTTATGGGCATTGGAAGGCTGTACATTGTGAGCAGGAAGTTTATCTCTGCCGATGGAGGGATAAAGCGCATAGTGTGGATGACAAAAGAGCTCAAAGAAGCACTGGGAGACAAATTTAAGAAGAGGTGTGAAGAGGAAGGGGTTCCCGACCTGATAGATAAAATTGCTGATGAGACAGTTGCCACTACAATGGATGAACTCCTCTCGTATTTGCAGAAAGTGAAGCACCCGGCTTTAGAGATGGAACCATTGGTGTAACTGAGAGGAAATGATCGCAGATAAGTTTGGAGTAGCACACTTCAGTGTGCGTAAGAAAGACGCTCCGATGAATCGGAGCTAATCCAGGGAAGGAGGGGCGCCGGTCGCGACGAATAAGGAGCGACGACCGAGCGGAGTGAGGGAAAAGCGCGGGCGCGAGACGGTGAGCGCCCCGGGTCGCTGTTCCGACGAATAAGGAGGAATGGGCTAGCGACGACTGCGAGTTGGTGAGCAGGCAGGTCACCGAGTGAAGCGAAGCGAAAGGGTCGCCGTCCCGATGAATAAATCGGGACAAGTCTGGCGACGGGTTCGAGATGGTGAGAACCCCGGCCGGATTGAGCGAAGCGAAAGGAGGGTCGCTGTTCCGACAAATAAGGAGGAACGGGCTAGCGACGACTGCGAGTCGGTGAGCAGGCAGGTCACCGAGTGAAGCGAAGCGAAAGGAGGTGAGATTTATGGCTAAGGCGACTAGAGTTAACCATTTAATTGTGGAGACTCCCGATAAAGTGGGGATGATGGCAAAGGTCTGCTCGGCGATTTCGGATGCCGGAGTAAATATTAAGGCGATCTCTGCCAGTGTCAAGGCACGGAAAGGACACTTTATGCTTCTCACGGAGGACAATTCCAAAGCAAAGGAGGCTCTTAAATCTGCCGGTCTTAAGGTTAAAGAGGAAGAGGCTGTGGCTGTCGAACTTGAAGACGAGGTAGGGGCAGCGAAAAGAATGGCTCAAAAATTGGCAGATGCCAAGGTGAATCTAAAATATTGTTATGGCTCCACTGGTAATGGCACCACGGCGCTCTTGGTCTTCAATTCAAGCAACAACGAGAAAGCAATAAGGGCCCTTGGTATTATGGGAGTTGGGGAATAATACAATTCCTCGATGGCGGACGGATGATTCGGACAGGACATGCAGCTTGAGAGCATAGCTTTGCTAAAGAGGTAGCCGCTCCGATTCATCGGAGCGTTTCCAGATGTAACCTGAAGGTTGCGGCTACCTTACAGGAAGCAAGCATTGAGCTTTGTTGCTATAGGAAGGTAGAATCTTTCCCTATCTACGCTGGAGTTAACTATGGCATTGACCGGCCTCGAAATTTATAAGCATTTGCCGAAGACGAACTGTAAGAAGTGTGGCTTTCCCACTTGTTTAGCATTCGCTATGGCGTTGGCTGGAAAGAAGACTTCGCTGGATAAGTGCCCCGATATTACAGAGGAAGCCAAGATTGCTCTGGAGTCAGCTTCTGCTCCTCCTATGGCCACAGTTACTATCGGAATAGGAGAGAGCAGGGTAGAGATTGGTGGCGAGACAGTTCTCTTCCGGCACGACAAGACCTTCTACCATCCCTGCGCTATTGGTATTACTTTGAGTGACTCGCTGGAAAAAGGGAAGGTCCTCCAGCGAATTGAGAAGGTCAATAAGTCAAGATTTGAAAGAGTAGGTATACCGCTTCAGGTAAATCTTATTGCTATTTCTAACGAGAGCAATAATCCGGATAAATTTTGCGATGCGGTAAGAGCCGCGACGGAAAAATCTAATTTACCATTAATTTTAGTCTCGAACAATCCACAGGCTATTGAGGCCGGTTTGAAAATATGTGGTGAAAGAAAGCCATTAATTTCTGGGGCTAAAGAAGATAATCGAGAGGCAATGGTAGATTTAGCTAAGAAATATTCCTGCCCCCTGGCAATTTATGGAAGGAACTTGGAAGATTTAGATTCGCTTTCCCAGAAGGTAGTTGCCTCAGGAGTAAAAGATGTTGTCCTTGACCCTGGGACAAGGAGTCTGGGGGGCTCTCTTCAGGATTTTACTCAGCTCAGGAGGTTGGCTCTAAAGAGAGGTTACCGACCATTCGGCTATCCTGTAATCGGCTTTGTCAAAGGTAGCGAGTCTTATCAGGAAGTTTCTACGGCGGCGACTTACATTGCCAAGTATGCTAACATTGTGGTCGTGGATAGAATTGAGCCGGAGGAGATTCTACCTTTGATTACACTGAGACAGAATATCTATACAGACCCTCAGAAGCCGATAATGGTCGAGCCTAAGCTTTATGAGGTTGGCACACCAAATCAGAATTCACCACTACTAGTAACTACAAACTTTTCCCTTACATTTTTTACCGTTCAGCCTGAGATTGAGGCAAGTAAAATTCCCTCTTATCTGTTAATAGTTGAAGCCGAAGGACTCTCTGTCCTTACCGCCTGGGCTGCTGAGAAGTTTACACCTGAGGGAATT
>CAZJWT010000062.1:0-7647 GCA_964550005.1 uncultured Clostridia bacterium
CCCCGGTCTATCTGGCAATATATAACTACTTGGCTGGTAGGGCTTTTGATGATAGAAGAGTGCTGACTGAACTGCCGGATAATTTGGTTAAGGATAATGAAACTTTAAAAGCACACCCATGGTTTGGTGCAGATGAAATCGCTGAGAAGGCACTCCCGCATGCACGCAGGATTCAGCTCGACAAGCCCAAGAAAAGAAAGATTAGAATTCTATCTATTGGATGTAGCGAGAAGGTTATCGGACAATCCTCATTGGTCTATCTAAAACAGATACTGGCTCATCTACCCAATAAGGAAGAATATGAAATAGAGATTGTAGGAAATGATATAAATTATCAAAGTGTAATATATCCATTTTTTCACGTTAATGAAAGTGAAACTGGCATCTTCTATACGGGCCCAAGTCTTACAAGATTTCAGTTTGATAAAAAAGGTGTCTATATCGATCCAGATACAGGAATTAAATATGTTAAATTAGATAGGAAAAAACCAGAACAGAATTTGGTAGGCAAGAAATTTAAGGCCGACGGAGAATATGATATTGTAATCTGTTCCAGGGTGGCTATTCAATATGGAGATAAGCCTAAGAAGGTAGAACAGCTTAGAAAGAATTGTAGAAAATATCTGGCTAAAGGTGGTCTGCTTTTATTCGACTCTCAGTATGCAGACCACATAGAAGTAGTAAGGGAAGGAAAGGCAATTCCTCAAGATACTACTATTCCCTATCTTGACCTTTGGTCCTCTGATAAGAGGATAGGAAAGATAACAGGAAGAGTCAGGGATATTCAGCCGGAAGGAGAGCTTCTCATAGCAAAGGCGCATAGACTTGGTGAGAAGTATGCCACTTTAAGAAAGCCTGTGTATGATAAGGGTATAATAGCCCAATTCCTGGCTGGGTCTGGCGAAAAGCCCATCTCAATAGCTGCCTTCTTGGTCTCGGATGTCCCGCCTGAAGCAATAAGAGAAATATTCCCAGCTCAGGTCGCTGAGCAAATCATTAGCCGATTGGAAAAGATGGAAACTGTTATACCTGCAGACAGAGAAGAAGTTGCTAAAGAACTTTTGACCTTTAGAGAACTGAGTGTTAAGGATATAGTGACAGTACTTCCTGTTGGAGAACTGACAGGTCTACATGTAATCTTTGACAACCATTTGTACAGGATAGAATTAGCTAAGCAAGATAGAAGAAAAGTAGTAGTGCTTATCAAGCGGGAAGAGACGGAGATTGTGACTAAGGTCTTCTCTACAACTGAGGCCCGGAGAGAGGATGATTCTGAGAGAGCCACGAGTGCAGTTGTTAAGCGTGTTAGTAGAGAACAGAGAATTATTCCGGTAGCAAACGGAGAGATTAAGGGCCTCGCTGTGAAAATTGCAAAAGAGTATGTCAAGGGCAAATTTGGCTTCTGGGAGAGACGACACTTCAGCAGGGTAATTGGTAGACTTAGAAGCCTTTATCCAGAAGAAGAGATATTTAGACTGATAGCAGGGAGTAAAGTCAAGTTTGTCCAAGGGAACGACCGCTTGGCACATTTTGCTCGCAAGAGTAGGGAGATTGTTTTGGATATGGACCTCTTTGGCGATGACAAGCGGAATATCCCTTATAGCGAAGAGCTTCTTCTGATGGAATTAGAGCATGAATTAACTCACCTGGTCTTGCAATCCCAACCGGTTAGGGTTCCTCCTTTTGTAGAGGAAATAATAGTTACATTGTTTGAGGTCAACCGATTCTTAAGTCTTTCACGAAGGCGTCAGGATGGAGTGCTGCGAGCTTTAAAAACTGACAACGACCTTGATGACGCACTCTTCTATCGGGTTTTAGAAAAGGCACAGAAAGAGGGTTTGAGGGGTGTGCCTAAAGACACAATGGAATATGTAAGAAGAAGCAGTCGTAAGGATGAAGTTGGTGTGACTTATGGGGATATAACCTGGTACCTCTCGAGGTTAGCGAACGAGGCAACAATTGACAGAGTTAGAAGAGAAGCAAGGAATATATTACAAAACCTCGAAAAGATGCCTGAAGGCAGTATCTTAGAGAAGTATGGCTTTGACCCTGAAGAATTTGCCAGACAACATTATCTTTATAGGTTACAAACAAATCTCGGGGCTGAGGAGAGAAGCAAAGCCCTCAGTTTAAGGAAGAATGTGGTAAAAGGAAAGGTTGAGAATTACTCAAATAATGATATCATACGAATGCCAGATGAAGCCTCCGCTGAGTATAATGAATTGTCCAAAGAAGGAGAGGAGATAATAAGAAATGGCGAACTGGCGATGGTAGTATTGAACGGTGGCATCGCTAGAAGATTTAGAAAGGTTAGTAAGACCGAAGTAAAAGGGCTATGTGAGGTGTTGGGTCTTCCAGAGTCCCCGGCAGTAATAAGGACCTTCCTTGAGATCAAACTCGGTCATACCCAATGGGCAAGGCGCAGATTCGGTGGAAGGATAATCCAGCTAATCTTAAATAGCTACTTAACCGAAGAAGAGACAATGAGATATCTTCAGGAACATGACTACTTTGGCTTCACCCCTGGCAAGGACCTCTTAATCTACAATAATGGGATAAGCCGAAGGCTAGTGCCTACACCTCAGGACATAAGAATGCACTATGCTGAGGATGTAGCAAAAGGCAAGATAGGCAGTGACCAAGTCGAGAGATGGGTGGACCAAGCGATCCGCGACGGCCTTGGGGAGATTTACCATCCAGAAGAGGAGATGGAAAGCTACAATCCTTCGGGCCACTTCGACGCAGTGAGGTCCTTGATATTAAGTGGAACGTTAAAGAAACTTTTAGAAAAAGGAGTTAAATACATCTGGGTCTCTAACATAGATAATCTGGCTGCGCTCATTGACCCGGCTGAGATAGCTTTGCTGAAGAGGTCGGGTAATGACCTGGCTGTGGAATTGGCAAGGAGACATTTAGGGGAGGCTCCTGGTGGTCATCCGGCAAAGGTGGACGGCAGAATGCAACTTTTAGAAAATTTGACTTTTCCAGATGATTTTGATTTAAGTCAACTTAAAGATATAAACACAGCAACCTATATTATTAAGGTAGACGCGATTCTCAAGATGTTCGGACTCAGCGGTCAGGACTTGCAGATATTATCCCAGGACGAGCTTGCAAGAAGAGTGAAGGAGGTAGTACAAAGGATACCCATCTATGTAGTGATAAGAGAGACTGAAGAAGAAACAACTGCTGGCAGAAAGATGAGAAGGCCAGTGGCTCACTTCGAGCGATTCCTGGGAGATATTACTAGTCCAGCTTGTAATCTGGATACTCTGTATATACAAGTTGATAGAGAAAAGCGATTCTTCCCCGTAAAGGATATAGAAACCCTTATTGAAGGAAGACCTGTGATTTTCGAGTTTAAATCCCCGCTGGCTAAGAATCCTGAACAGCGAGTTTATGTTTCAGGAACCTTTAACAACTACCAGCCTGATGCCAAGGAGTTTGGAGATACGTTTAGGTTGAAGATGATGCCTGATGGAGTGTGGTGTAAAATCATTCCTATGGTGGGCGATCACAAGTTTAAGTACGAGGTTGATGGAGTACCTCAAGAAGCACGATTAGGCGATATTCATAATCCGTATGAAGTGATAGATAGAGGTCCTCGTGGTAGGTACTTCCATATCCATATTCCCTCAGTTAAGGAGAGACTTCATGAACTGCTGCGGGGGAAGGTGCTGACACGTCGAGACCTCTTGAAGTCAACTTATTCTTCCGGCACTCAGAAAACTTCAAAAGATTTTAGATTTGATACCGAAAAACTGCGCCTGAGCGAAGAAAATCATACTCATCCAGCAATTCAAAAAGCTATCGCGGACGGTAGATTTTTCCCTATTAATAATCTTTTAGGTGCAGATTTGGAGACGTTCTTCTTAGGTTCACCAGCAGTGATTGCTCAGAGATTTGCTCGAGCCATTGAGGGAATAGATATGAAGATTTTAGTAACAAGCATGACAGAAAATCTAAAAGACCAAGTAGTGGTTAATAGATTAAGACAAGGGTTTGAACTATTACAAGATATAGTGGAATCCTCGGGCAATCCCATTCTTGCAGGCAGGAGATATGCTCTTATTCTTGAAGAAGGAAACAATCCAACCATATTCTATGATACCGATGAAGATGGTACACCTGTAGGAGTAGTTAGCCACGCAGGTAGGAACACTATCTATTTGGGCTTAAATTCCACTGACTTTGCTGGCGCTAGCCCAGTAAATAAACCTTCCTTAACTGCCCTCATTAACCACGAGAACCTTGATTTACAGACAGGAGAGCATATTCCACCCACAGGAAGACAAGAAGGACTTATCCATAAATTTAAAGACGAGCTTCTTAAATTCGTTGCTTTTTATCAAAGTATATTAAGAGTTCAACCGGTTAATCCCTCTGATATGAAAGAACAGCTAATATTAAGAGAGGCAGTTAGGTTCTTAAATAATTTGGGAATTAGTCCTCTTAGAAATACTCATATTATTTACAGGCCCCTGCCGAATCAAGAGCTTGCTTCTGAACATTATTATGACGAGATTGGAATATATAGAGGATTGTCTCAATATCGGGATGCGGAAAAACACATCAGGTTACATTCTCTAATCTCTGATCCCAATGTAACCTTAAACGACTTAAGAGGTATCCTTGATGGTTTAGAAGATGTTATTACCTCCCGGGGATTCGATTCTGAGGAAGACTATCATAGCGTTATTCTTGACGGTGGATTGAAAACGCGACTATTTGGTATGACGCTGCAACGAGTCTTTCAGGGTCTATTCAGAATCTATAGTGAGATATTTGTTTCTATAGGTTATATAACTCTCCAAAGCGTGCTGAGCCAGTATCCTAAGTGTGGAAAAGGTTGGACCTTAGTTTTAGCTAGCGACAACATATTTATGCCGGGCAAGATTGAGGTGGGTGGGAGACCTTTGTCTCAGCTTCCTGAGGATGCTGATATTACTCTATTTGGAGCACGTAGCGAAATACCTTTACCTAAAGATAAAGACAAGCTAAATAGGTTGAGAACTATCGTTGAAGAAGAAAGTAAAAAGATACTTCAAAGAGTAGAAGCTGGAGAAAAAAAGGAACGGATAGATTCCGATTTAGCTGTAGCCTTTCAGGATGAAGGTTTTGACGAGACTGTGAATAAAGTTCGCGCCGAGGATTTGACAGGGTTGGGTCTTATCGGTGCTGATACCAAAACTGGAAGGTTCATGGATTTTAAAGAGAAAGGATATACTACCAAAGTGATTGATTTAGCTATACAAAGAAAAGGCAAGCTCAATAGAAATACCTTCTGTATCGGCTTCAGAAATAGAGCCCTAAAGACTATCTTTGAAGCATTGGATGTGCCTCGGAAAAGTGATGGTGAGACTCCTTTAAGAGATTATCCTGTAAGTCTCTTCGCTACCCTGGCTGAAGCTCTATCTCTGGCGAGGGAAGATGTGGAGAAGGCTAACCAATATAGCGAGTTGGCAAAAGAATGTGAACAGAAGGCTAAACAATATCAGGACAAATCCAAGGAATATGACAACCTTATGGACCAGGCAAAAAGATACAGGAGACTTGTGAGTTTATATTTACCTCTTACTTGGGACATACTTGCGCCTGAAGACCGCTTGCAGTTGTGGGAAATAGTGCAAGATTTAAGACAAAGACTTAATATTTATGTAGCCGATGTGGGAGGTACCTGGTTTGATGTGGGAAGCCCAGCCCAATTTCTGGCAGCAGCAGATTACGTAGCTTTTAATGAAGATGGGCGCAGATACTTTGCTTTGCCTTCTATAGAGAAAAGGATTGATAAGTGTTATTTCGACCCCGGTAACGTAAGGTTTGAAGACCCGGACTCTGTGTTCCTGCATAATGTAAGTATGAGCATTGGTAACAAGAGTGGAGTGTACATAGGGAAAGGCGTAAAACTATCTAATACCTATATTCGGGTTCCTGATAACTCTTTACTTTATATTGGATGGCAATTCAAAGATAACTATTATATTGAAGAATCTGAAATCCAATCCATCCCTAATAAAACTTGCAGAATTCCTAAGGAACCAGAAGCCGTTGCTGAGAAGATTTGCCATTCCATCCTTTACGGTTGGATTCCCCAGCAGAAATTTGAAGACCTATTTGAGATAGAGCCAAAAAATGTAAGTGTAGCGTTGCTTGATAGTGAAGGTGATGTTCATACCTATTATTGGTCTACTGATGTAGTGAAGCCTGATTTAGTCTCTCCCATAATTGCTGGCTCTAATTTTTACGAATGGAGACAGCAGAGACTCAACATCCGTTACTTATTGGATAACATAATCAGATTGTTTGGCCGGATTAACGACGCCCAAAAGTATATTCCTGAGGCCACACAGGATGAAATCCTCCGCTATCACCCCAATACCAAATTGAGGTATGTGAATAGAGATTTTGAAGATTTGCCCGAGATGGAAAGAAGGATTATAACTATGATAATGCAAAGGCGAACAGATTTAAACCCAGACGATATCCGCAATGCCCATAATCCTTCTTTGCTACAGGCGTTCAAGAATTTCTTCCTCAGGATTGCTCCTGGCAGCCATAAAGGAGCACCCTCTGTCTCCAGGCGTAGGCTATTTTTAGAGATAATGAATGCGTATAGTCTTCTTGTTGAGTATATTATAGACCTTCAAAAAGGCCAGCCCAGGCATTTATACTACTGTGTTAAGAATCCCACAGATGTAGATTTTAAGAAGTTCCCTAAAGCGGATGTTACTGAAGTAATAGCAGTGTTTGAGGATGTAGCGGGAATGGGTGAAAGCATAGACAGAGCAATTAAAGATTGTAAAGGCAATATTGGTCCTCGCTGGGCAGCTCCGTTTACGCTAACAAAAGGGGGAAAAAGGATGTATTTGGATTTTTGTGAAGTTACAGGAGTAGACACGAATCATAGATTGGAACAAGAAGGTATACAAACTCTGAGTCAGCGTTTCAAAGCGATTCCCATTGTATCCCTGGATGAGTTTATTAACACAGTCACAGAGATGGTGAGAAAGGAAAGACCAGATATTTCAAAGGAACATACCCAGGGAGTTCTCAGGGCGCATACCCATGCCGACGAGCCCAGACCTGTTCCCTCCGAGGAAAGGCAACCCAGGTTCAAAAACCAGATTATATATATTAATGATTTGTTAGAAGAGTTTGAAAAGAATCCCGCACGTACAGTCTTTATTCATACCCCGTATGAAAAGCCAAAAGGTATAACAGATATTACAGAGATTATCGTAGTGGGACGAGAAAAACCGGGTGTAGGTGGTCCCGAGATGGTCAAGAGTGGCTCCTTTGGTGGAAATATTAGAGGGGAAGACGTCTGGTTCTATTATCCGCAAGGTCGAGAAGCTGGGAAGCCCGTTGTTATGGTTTTTGAGGTTGAAAAAGGAAAAAGAGGCGGAGGAAGATTCGAGGATATTAATTGGGTAGTAGAGCAATACAAAAAGGAAGGGAATATTCGTATCTTTACTGCGGGAAGAGATGACAAAGGTAGACCTATTTTGATACTCCGATTTCCTGAAAAGGAACCTGAAAAAGCACGAGGTGACCGACCCTCGGACAGAAAGAAACCCAGCCCCTCTCGGAAACCCAAAGGACCTTCTACGCAGCTCTGGTCGCATTTGTTTGGTGGAACGGGAATTT
>CAZJWT010000063.1:0-7616 GCA_964550005.1 uncultured Clostridia bacterium
TGGGAGGTGGGCGATGAAAAGAAAAATCTTGCTTTTGGTACTGGCTGTTGCACTCATTGGATTTGGTTTCGTTCGAGTGGCAAGGTTACTGAAGAAGAAGGAGGGTGACATGAAGATTAAATGGTTCGGGCACGCTTGCTTTTTGTTAGAAGCAGAGGATGGAACAAAGGTCATTACTGACCCTTTCGATGAGTCTGTGGGATACAGGATTCCTGAGGAAGAG
The DNA here is from genome assembly GCA_964550005.1 of uncultured Clostridia bacterium. Taxonomy (GTDB): domain Bacteria; phylum UBA6262; class WVXT01; order WVXT01; family WVXT01; genus CAZJWT01. The sequence continues at coordinate 224 of CAZJWT010000063.1, forward strand.
CCGGATATAGTTACTGTAAGTCACAGCCATTTTGACCATAATGCGGTGGACTTGCTTCAGGGTAACCCTGAAGTGGTGAAGGGTATTGGAGAGAAGAAGATTAAGGGGATAATCTTTAAAGGCATCAAAAGTTTCCATGATAAAAGTAGAGGAGCTCAGCGGGGGACCAACACTATTTTCGTTTTTGCTCTTGACGGGATAAGGTTCTGCCATCTGGGAGACCTGGGGCACCTGTTGACCAGTGAGCAACTGGAAGAGATAGGAGAAGTGGATGTTCTGTTTATCCCTGTGGGGGGCACTTTCACAATAGATGGTCGGGAGGCGCAAGAAGTTTCAAAGCAATTGAATCCGAAATTGATTATTCCTATGCATTATAAAACAGAAAGTTGCAGTATTGGTATCGATTCCTGTGAAGAATTCCTGAAAGGGTTTAAAAAAGTAGAAAGAGCAACGGAATGGCGAGGAAATAAGGAATTATTGCCTTCTGAACAGACAGTTTTGGTCTTGGAATATGCGAAGTAGCTCAACTTAAAGAGGTCTCTGAAAAAGTCCTGCCACGTGTCTTTGCGAGGAGCAAAGCGACGAAGCAATCTCGTTGCTGTCGTCGGAGAATGCGATTGCCACGCCCTTCTGGCTCGCAATGACAGACCAAAATAGGACTTTTTCAGAGCTCTAAATATTCTTGACAGGCCATATAAAATATGGTATAAAAAACAAGCTAATCTAATAAATCAATATTGATTGATCCATACCACTGCAGGTATCAGCGCGAATTAGGAGTCGCTATTCTATGGAGTGCTCCCGTTGTATGGGGTGGTGAGTAAAGTAATTGGGGGAGCGCGACAGTGGTGGGACAAATAGAGAGGAGGTGAGTCAGGTTGAATCAAGTTCAGCTAATAGAGAGAGTGGCACAAGTAGCAAAGATTAAGAAGGCTGCTGCGGGAAGGGCTGTAAAAGCCGTGGTAAAGAACATTGTGGACTCTTTGAAATCTGAGGGCCGAATAGTTATTGCTGGTTTAGGCACATTCAGAGTGAAGTCGACCAAGTCGAGGACAGGAAGAAATCCAAAGACTGGAGAAAGCATCCAAATCTCTGCTGGCAAGAGGGTTTTGTTCAAACCCAGTCTTGGCCTGAAGAAAACAGTGAAATCGTAGGGTGGAAACATCACTTTGTTTTTTACCCCGTTAGAAATTTAGTATATCCATTTGCATAGGTCTCGCTAGAAACGGAATTTCTAAAGGGCAAGGGACATTTCTAACGGGGCCTGGAGTTGTGGGCCGGAATTTGCGACGGCAAAAGAGACACTGGTGGGGGTGTCTAAAACCCAGATGAATGGAGTTTGAAGCATCCCGATGGTTATCGGGATGCGGATTAGGGAGTTTGAGGGAAACAATCTGGTTTCCCTCAAGGGGCGCCGGTCGCGACGAATAAGGAGCGACGACCGAGCGAAGCGAGGGAAAGGCGCGGGCGCGAGACAGTGAGCGCCCCGGAACGCTGTCCCGATGAATAAATCGGGACGTGTTAGCGACGGGCGCGAGATGGTGAGCGCCCCGGAGGACAGAGAAGTAAATGTCCGGTGAGCATTTTGGAGCGCCAGAGGGGCGAAGCCCCTATGGAAGTAACCCCTAAGGGGTTATCTTGTATTAGTGGTATCCTTATATGCGCTGTGCTGAGAAACTGAACAAATTGCCTCCATATCTTTTTGGCGCAATAAACGCCCTCAAACAGGAGGCTTACGCTAAAAAGCTGGACGTTATCGATTTGGGTATGGGTAATCCCGATATGGCCACCCCCACCCATATCGTGGAAAGGCTTTGTGATACAGTAAGAAATCATACCCGCACTCATCGTTACCCGCAGGCTAAGGGGATGCCCAAATTTAGAAAAACGGTTGCCGATTGGTACTGGAAGAAGTTTAAAGTCAGATTAGACCCTGAAAGTGAAGTTCTGGTTCTGATTGGTTCAAAAGAGGGAATTGGGCATATTTGTATGGCTTATCTTAACCCCGGTGACCTTGCCTTGGTGCCTAATCCAGCATATCCAATCTACCGAAATGGTGTGATTTTGGCTGGGGGAGAAGTCTATGATATGCCCATTCTTCCTGAAAAAAATTATTTGCCAGATCTGGAAAAGATTCCGTCCAGAATCGCCAAGCGCGCAAAGCTCATGTTTCTAAACTATCCCAATAACCCTACCACCGCCGTAGTGGAAGATTTATCTTTTTTCGAAAAGGTGGTGGCTTTTGCCAAGAAGTATGACATCATTGTCTGCCATGACTTTGCCTACTCCGAACTAACATTTGACGGATATAAGCCTCCTTCCCTCCTCGAAACACCCGGAGCAAAAGATGTCGGAGTGGAGTTTCACACTTTCTCTAAGACTTACAATATGGCTGGTTGGAGACTGGGATTCTGTGTGGGTAATAGAGAGATCCTGAGACCTCTTGAGGAATTGAAGAGTTACCTCGATTACGGAGTATTTACTCCCATTCAGCTTTCAGGCGTTTTGGCTTTGAGTGGTTCTCAGAAATGCGTGCAGGATGTCGTGGCTGAGTATAAGAGAAGGCGGGATAAGTTTGTGGATGGTCTAAACAGAATTGGTTGGAAGGTGGATAGACCGAAAGCTACTATGTACCTCTGGGCCAGGTTGCCAGATAAATTTGAAGGAATGTCCTCCCTCCAATTTGCAGAACTGTTAATAGAACGAACAGGGATAGCGGTTGCTCCCGGGGTTGGCTTTGGTAGTTATGGGGAAGGCTTTGTGCGTATGGCATTGGTTACACACTATGATAGATTTCACGACGCCTTGTTGCGACTGAAGAAGTTTTTGAAGGAAGGACCGTCGGCAACGGGCGCTCGTCGGGTGAGGGGGTGGATGAAGGGATAGTTATCGGAGTCGCTCGGTAGTGTAGGGTTTTATGCCCGTAATATTTTTGGCCGCGTAGGGGCGACCTTTATGGTCGCCCATGAGTTTGTCTCCGTAGGAATTACGCCCATAAAGGGCTACACTACACGAAACCTGGCGGAATTGAAGTAACAGGCTCAATAAATTGAGCCCCTACAAATAATGTAGGGGTTCGATTCATCGAACCCGTAAGAGGATGAGATAGTTATCGGAGTCGCTCGGTCAGAATCTGGATTTTTAGTAGGGAAAGTTTATGAAGAGGAGAGTCAATTTAGGTCTTATTGGATTGGGGACGGTAGGTACGGGTGTAATCGAGCTTCTGCAAAGGAATGGTCCAATTATTAAGCAGAAGGTGGGAACAGATGTCTCTGTAAGGGCTATTTGTGATAAGGATCCAGAACGACTCAGGTTAGCTCGCCGGATGAGAACTGGGGCTAGTATTCTAACTAAAGATTTTAACCAAATCCTGAACAATCCAGAGATAGATATCGTTGTAGAACTAATCGGAGGTTATGAACCCGCAAGAAGTATAGTGCTTGCCTCCATAGAGAGAGGAAAGCATGTGGTTACAGCCAACAAGGCGCTTTTGGCCAGGAGCTGGGCAGAGATATTTTCGGAAGCCCAAAAACATAGAGTATTGGTCTATTTCGAAGCGAGTGTAGGCGCGGGAATTCCTGTAATTCAGGCATTGAACGAAGGATTATCGGCTAATAAAATAAAGGCAATCTTGGGTATTTTGAATGGAACAACGAACTACATATTAACTAAGATGTCTAAAGAAGGAATTAACTTTAAGAGTGCTTTAGCTCAGGCAAAGAAAGCAGGTTTTGCTGAAGCCGATCCTTCTATAGACCTGCAAGGTATTGATACTCTGCACAAGCTTGCTATTCTGGGCTCGATTGCATTTGGTGCCCAGATTAACCTGGAAGATGTCTATTGTGAGGGAATCACGGACGTTACTCAGGAAGATATAAAATATGGCAAGAATGAGTTTCGTTATGTCCTGAGACTATTAGCGATTCTAAAAGCGACAAACAAAGGAATTGATGTGCGCGTTCATCCTACTTTTATTCCTGAACAGCATCTCCTGACTTCAGTGGATGACGAATATAATGCCATCTATATTACAGGAGATGCTGTGGGAGAGACTATGTTTTATGGGAAAGGTGCTGGCCAGATGCCAGCAGCTTCTGCTGTGGTTAGCGATATCATTTATCTTTCGAGAAATGTTTATAACAATATAGCCGGTCGCGTGCCATACGTATTGTGTGACCCCAAAAAGAAGCTTAGCCTACTCGATATTAACGAAATAGAAACCAAGTATTATATAAGGTTTACTGCTGTCGACCGGCCGGGCGTTCTCTCGAAGATATCGGGCATTCTGGGGAAAAATGGAGTCTCCATCGCCTCTGTCTTCCAGAAGGAGAGCGCTTCCTCAACAGAGGTTCCGATTATAATGGTGACTCACAGGGCAAGAGAAGGAAACATCAGGAAAGCGTTGAAAGAGATAGACGGTCTTGAGATTGTTAGGAGAAAGAGCAGATTTATTAGAATAGAGGAAAAAACATAAGGTTAGGGATATTGGGATGAAGGGATAGTTTTCGGAGTCGCTCGGCCAGAGGAATGCTCGGGATTTGGTTCGCTCGCTGACAATTTTTTGCTCTTCGAGCACCGCCAAAAATCTCAGGAGTTTATCCCGTCTTTGCGGGACTAAACTCTAATCTTCGATTTTTGGCTAAAAATTCTAATGCTCGCTTTACCAAATTCCCTCGCATTGGAGGAGGAAGTGGTTTTGGTTTTTTGGCTAAAATTCCCAAGGTTCTTCGTAAACTATTTTTCAAATCTCAGTGGATAAGTGGATAATAGGTAATTTGGAATTTGGAATTTGAAATTTGGAATTTCTTTTCGAATGGGTTAATTTGAGTGGTTTATCAGGGTGTAATCAAAAGATATAAAAATTATTTACCGGTTAGTGAGAAGACTCCCATCGTCACTTTGCTGGAAGGGGATACACCATTAATTGAGGCAGAAAACCTGAGACTTAGTCTGGGAGTTGACTCTAAGGTTTATTTGAAATATGAAGGCTTGAATCCTACCGGATCGTTTAAGGACCGCGGGATGACGGTGGCTGTGTCCAAGGCTCTGGAAGAAAGGGCCAGTGCAGTTATCTGTGCTTCTACCGGGAATACTTCGGCCTCAGCAGCAGCCTATGCGGCAAAGGCGAAGTTAAAATGTGTGGTTCTGATTCCGGAGGGAGCAGTGGCTTTAGGGAAGCTCTCCCAGGCACTGATTCATGGCGCACAGGTGGTGGCGATTAAGGGTAACTTCGATGATGCCTTGAATTTGGCGAAAGAAATCAGCACCAAATATCCAGTTGTCCTGGTTAATTCAATTAACCCTTACAGGATTGAAGGTCAGAAAACGGCAGCTTTTGAAATTGTTGATTCCCTGGGAGATGCACCCGATTATCAGTTTATGCCAGTAGGCAATGCAGGCAATATTACTGCTTACTGGAAAGGGTACAAGGAATACAGAACTATTTTGATGGCAAAGCGGAAAGTAAAGTTGCCCCGGATGATGGGATTCCAAGCTGAAGGAGCAGCGCCGATTGTGCGAGGACATCCCATAAAGAGGCCGAGGACTATCGCCACAGCAATTAGAATTGGGAATCCTGCTTCTTGGAAGAAAGCCGAGGAGGCTCGCGACGAATCCAAAGGTGTAATTGATATTGTAACTGATAAAGAGATTATTGAGGCATATAAAATGTTAAGTTCCCTGGAAGGACTTTTTGTCGAACCTGCTTCTGCCGCCAGTGTCGCGGGGCTTATGAAATATATTCGGAAAGGATACTTTTCTCGACCTTCTACCATAGTTTGTATTCTGACAGGGCACGGGCTTAAAGACCCTGATAGGGCGATTAAGATTGCCCGAAAAGTAAGAGTAGTCAAAGCCAATTTGAAGTCAGTAGTAAACTTGATGAGATTGTGAATACTGGTATATTAAATGGGTATGAAAAGAGTGAAAGTTAGAGTTCCGGCTACTACTGCCAATTTGGGGCCGGGATTTGATGTTCTGGCATTGGCGCTTCGACTTTACAATACTGTAGAAATGGAAGTGGGAACGGATAAAACTGGAAAAAAATTACAGATTGATATTGTGGGCGAAGGAGAAGGTAATTTGCCGAGAGACAGAAGAAACATTGTCTACCGAGCGGCCAAGCTCGTATTTGATAAGTTTTACACTGCCCCCTACACTTTACACCTTAAACTTAACAACGGAATACCCCTTGCCAGTGGATTGGGCAGTAGCGCTGCAGCGAGGATTGGAGGATTGGTATGTGCAAACAGACTCTGTGGAGATAGATTGAGTAGAGAAGAGATATTGAACCTGGCAGCTGAAATAGAAGGTCATGCGGATAATGTTTCTGCAGCAATGATGGGAGGATTAGTAGTCTGTTGTATCTCTTCCCAGAAAGGAAGGAAAAGTCGGGAAATAGAAGTTGTAAAGTTCAATCCCCCTGAGAACCTCTCCTGTGTGGTTTGCATTCCCGATTTCCAGGTATTGACGAGCCGGGCAAGGAAAATCTTACCCAAGACTGTAAAGTTTGAACAGGCAGTCTTTACTTCCTCTCGAGTGGCCCTGCTCTTAGCTGCTTTAATTAAGAGAAGATACGAGCTTTTAGGAATGGCAATGGAAGACAGGCTCCATCAACCGTATAGGAAAAGGCTGGTTAAGGGAATGGAAGGAATCTTTGAAAAAGCCCTGAGAGCAGGAGCTTTGGGCGTGAGCCTGAGTGGGGCGGGACCGAGTATACTTGCGTTTACAGTATCTTCCAAACCTTCGCTTGCTGAAAGAGTGGGAGAAGCTATGCGGGAAGCGTTTGCTAGATATAAAATAGAGAGCAGGTATTTAGTTCTGGGTATAGATAGAGAGGGAACAAAGATATCCTGATTTTTGGAGAGAAAAATGGCTCTTATTGTACAAAAGTATGGTGGAACATCTGTTAATGGGCCAGAGAGAATAAAGAGAGTTGCCAGCCGCATAATTGAGACAAAGAAGAGAGGAAATAGAGTGGTCATTGTTCTTTCTGCGCCTGGCGATACCACTGATAAATTAATCGAAACAGCTCAACAGATTACCCATTCTCCCACTGATAGGGAAATGGATATGCTGTTGGCTACAGGGGAACAGATGTCCATCGCTCTTTTGGCTATGGCAATCAATGCTCGTGGGGAGGAGGCGGTATCACTGACCGGAGGACAGGTTGGGATTGTTACTGATGAGACATTTACTAAAGCAAGGATCAAGAAGATAAATACAAGAAAGATCGAAAGGGAGATAAGTAAGGATAGAATTGTTATTGTTGCTGGTTTTCAAGGGATAACTGCCCAGAAGGATATTACAACTCTCGGCAGGGGTGGATCCGATTTAACTGCCGTAGCCTTAGCTTCAGTGCTAAAAGCAGACCAATGCGAAGTTTATACTGACG
>CAZJWT010000064.1:0-7419 GCA_964550005.1 uncultured Clostridia bacterium
CAATTATTGATAATATGCTATTGCAAGCGACCTTTGCCCGAATAGAAATGTTTGAGGTATTTATTACTAGTCCTGTAGTTAACATAAGAGCTGGGATATACATTATCATTTGAATTCCCCATAACCAGTTTTCCCACTGAACAGGAGAAAATAGTAATAAGTTAATAATCAGTAATAAAGTTAATTTACTGAAAATATTCAAACCCTCTATACGCCTTAGTAAAGCAAATAAATTAAGTGAAATAAGGCAAGCAAAAATCATTGTCATACACATTTCAACACGCACATTCCAACCTGTCAATAGACCAATTCCCAAAATAATTAACCTCGGGAAAAGTTTTCTGCTTTCATTGTGTTGGGCTATGAGATCAGAAAAAGTTAAATTGTGCGAAAAGTATTTCTCAAAAATTATAGAAATACCCCACTGGTCCCCAAACGGAACATTCACCCAATATCTGGTAATAATAAGGAACAGGACTATGGCAGGCAAAATTGAAATTATAGATAGAACAATGATCCTGCTTTTATTACATTGAGGATTCGTGAATTTTTTACAATTGCGAATATTCATGTTTTTTCTGCACTAGTAAAATCTCTAATTATTCATTTGAAAGATAAAAAACAAAGTCGACAAGAAATCTGATATAAGTAAAACTTCACATCCTGGTTTGCTATGCCACTTTCTGAACATAACATTTGCATGCATTTTCTTTTATCAATTTCGTCACAAACGTAAGAACATAACCTATACTTTTTATCTATATTTTTTTCTGCCCCGGCAGGCTTTGACGCAGATCCCACAGATATGATGACCAATTTTACAAGTCTTTCTAAATTCATCCAATTGCCTGAAACAGGCAAAACGATCAAACTCTTCCAGCCTCTCCTTAATAGCTCCTGCGGGACAAACTCCCATGCAGTCCCTACATTCACCACAACCGTCTTCTGTCGTTTTGTCGCAGGGAATAGGAAAATCGGTCAAGACAGTAACCAGTCTAATCCGAGACCCAAAATCGGCATTAACCAGAAGATTGTTCCTCCCCATCCAGCCGAGACCCGCCTGCTGTCCAATCTCTTTGTGTGAAAGATGGCCTCTTTGATTCTCCCAGTCAATGGTCTGGGAAGATGGTATTGGCAAAGCACTAAAGCCTCTATTTTGAATGAACTCTGTCACACCCAAAGCCACACGGTCTAAAAAATAGTTCAACTGGCGATAATGGTAATAGTATAGCTTCGTTGGCCTATCTTCAATGTCCTCGACGATTCTGTCAGACAATCTCACTCCTAAAGAAATTCCTTTATTTAGTCCTTTAATAGCTCCGGGAGATAAATCTAAGAATTCACCCTTCCATCGGGAAAGGTCAGCAACTCCAAATAAGGAAGCTCCCGAACCCAAGGCAAACTCTTTTAATTTACAATAGTTTTCTCTTTCTTCATTCATATTTCGCATCCTCTCAAGTCCCCATCCTCTTCAGATGAACCATCAGGACAGCAATGGCAGCAGGAGTAACTCCCGAAATGCGTGAAGCCTGGCCCAGAGAACCTGGTCTCATCTTAGACAATTTCTCCCTGACTTCATTGGACAAACCAATAATTTCCTGATAGTTGATTTCTGCGGGAATTTTTCTATCCTCAAGTTTTTTAAACTTCTCTATCTCTTGTTCCTGGCGTCTGATATATCCTTCATATTTAATTTGAATTTCGACCTGTTCGGCTACCTCCAATGCAACCTCACCAATTCTCTCATCAAAAAGTTTCAAATCAGAGTAAGAAATTTCAGGTCTCCTTAGCAGTTCAGCTGAACTGATTGGACTTTTCGGAGCTACCCATCCGCATTCGGAAAACTTTTTATTTGTCTCGGCGTCGGGAAAAATCTTTACCTCTCTCAATCGAGCCAGTTCTGTTTCAATAGCCCTCTTTTTAGCCTTGACTTCCCGGTATCTCTCTTCTCCAATCAGCCCGATTCCGTATGCCTTCTCGGTTAGTCTCAAATCGGCATTATCTTCTCTCAAAATTAGCCGGTACTCAGCCCGGGAAGTAAACATACGATAAGGTTCTTTGGTCCCCTTGGTTACCAGGTCATCAATCAAAACACCGATATAGGCTTCTGAACGGTCGAGGATAAACGGCGGCTTATTCTGTATTTTTAACACGGCATTAATCCCACCGACTAATCCTTGTGCGGCTGCCTCTTCATAACCAGTGGTTCCGTTGATTTGACCGCAGAAGTAAAGATTCTCAATTAATTTAGTCTCCAGTGTTGGTCGTAGCTGCGTGGGTTCCACATAATCGTGCTCAATGGCATACCCGGGTCTCATTATCTCTACATTTTCCAGACCCTCGATAGTTCTTAACATCGCTAACTGGATATCTATGGGAAGGCTTGTTGCTAAGCCATTGGGATAGTATTCAAAGGTGTTTAAACCCTCTGGTTCCAGAAAAATCTGATGGCGTTCCCTTTCGGGGAATTTCATCACCTTGTCCTCAACTGAGGGACAATATCTCACTCCTGTCCCCTTAATAACGCCCGTATAGAGAGGGGAACGGTCTAAACCTTCTCTAATTATCTCATGCGTCTTGGTATTGGTATAAGTAATATAACAGGGCAGTTGAGGCTGAGTTAGCTTTTTGGTAGTGAAAGAGAAAGGAATGGGAGCTTTGTCACCTTCTTGTGTCTTGAGTTTAGAAAAGTCAATGGTTTTCCCATCAAGGCGGGGGCAGGTTCCTGTTTTGAATCTCCCTACCCGAAAACCGAGTTCCTTCAGATCCTCAGAAAGTTTTATTGCCGGAAAGTCGCCCATCCTGCCAGCCGGGAAATTGGTCAAACCAATATGAATTAACCCATTTAAGAAAGTTCCTGGAGTAATAATCACAGCTTGTGCATAAAATTTTTGACCAATGCTCGTTTTTACTCCCACCGCTTTGTTTTTCTCTACGAGAATTTCTTCAACCAGGGCTTGTTTCAATTCCGAATTTTCCTGTTTCTCTAAGACCTCTTTCATCCTCAGTCGGTAGGCTTGCCTATCTACCTGTGCCCGTGAGCCGCGGACAGCTGGACCTTTCGTCATATTCAATCGGCGAAACTGAATAGCTGCGGCGTCCGTAATCTTAGCCATCTCCCCACCCAATGCGTCAAGCTCCTTCACCAATTGACCTTTCGCTAAACCACCCACTGCTGGGTTACAGGACATAAAGGCAATATTATCCAAATTCATAGTCAAAAGCAGAGTTCGGCAACCAAGCCGAGACGCCGCAAGAGCAGCCTCACAGCCAGCATGGCCACCACCGACGACAAGGACATTGTATTGTTCGACCATATTTATCTCTTCTATTGTAGTGGCAAAGCGTAAGCTTTGCTTTCCATGTACGGGACGGAGGCAGTTTATGCCGATCTTTCGGCATGCCGTCCCTTCTATTGGGCGACCACCCCGCTTTGGCGAGGGTAAACTGCATGTCGCCCCTACAATGCAGAGCTTCGCTCTGCCGCTACATCCTTTCCGAAGCAGAGCTTCGCTCTGCCTCTACATTTTGAGGATGAAGGGATAGTTGCAGATGTCATTGCGAGCGACTGCAAGGAGCGTGGCCCCGATAAATCGGGGCTTCGTCGCCAAGCTCCTCGCAATGACAGCTAACCGAGCGACTCCGAAAACTATCCCTTCATCCTAACTACGACCAAAAACCTTACGGGCATAAAGCCCTACACTACCTACATTGGAGTCCCGATTCATCGGGACAGCTACAAATATTTCTAATGGGCAATTTGGATTCACATTACAAAAAAATGTCTTTTGCCCTAATGACCGGGCAAAAGACATAAAAACCATCTACTAAAATACGTTATTCTCTTATCTCCTTGCTTAAAATTATGGCTTCCGCAATTTCCCGCATCGGCTTGCGAGTATTCATACTTTGCTTCTGTATTTTTCGGAAAGCCTCTTCCCCAGATATCGCCAGCTCTTCCATTAATATGTCCTTTGCCCTCTCCACGAGTTTCCGAGTTTCGAGTTCCTCCTGGATAACTTTAGACTTCACTATAAGCTGCATATTCTCAATAGCAACCGCCGCCTGATTGGCTACTGTGATAAGCACATCTATTTCCGATTTGGTAAATTGGTGAGGGGAAGAAGTGTAGCAATTAATAACCCCAATCACCTTTCCTCTTACACTCAGTGGCACACTCAACAGTGAACACAGTTTTTCTTTCTTGGCTATCTCTGCATTTACATAGCGAACATCCTTCCTCACATCATAAACAATAGTAGGCCTATTCTCTTTGGCAACCCTTCCCGCAATACCTTCGCCCAGTTTCAGATTCGGTTTCCTGTTATACTCCTCACTAATCGACTGAGTCGCTCGAACAATTAGCTCCTTCCTGTCCTCATCTAATAACATTAAGGAACATATCTTGGAACCCATTACCTCTGCGGTTACAGTTACAATTAATTTCAAAATATTTTCCAGGTAGAGTTCAGATGAGATTGCTTTGCTTATTCTGGAAAGCGCCTCTATCTGTTTGCCATAAGACTTATCTATTCTTTTGGACTTTTTAGTCCCTGTTTTCGGATTACTGTTCATCGATGATAACTTCTTGACCCAGTTCATGGAAATAGTCAGCCTCTTTTATCAATCTCTGAGATGTCCTCTGCCGGGAAGGAAAGGCTGCAACTTCAACCTTGACTTCATCATGTTGTCTTTTTAAATATTTTATGAGGTCCACGAAATCCCCATCGCCACTAACAATGATAACCACATCGAACCTTGAAATGGTCTGAATAATATCTATAGTAAGTCCTAAATCCCAATTTCCCTTCTTGGAACCGTCTGACCTCTCCAGAAGCTCCCTGAATTTTACTTGAAAACCGAAACTTTCCAGAAGCTTTTGGAATTTGGTTTGGTCCTTCTCAGGATTTTCTACTAAATAAGCATAAGCGCCTGCCAGAAACCTATCTTCTTTTCCGCTTCCCTTCACAATCTTATCCAGAAGCGCTTTATAATCCAATTTCCCTTTAAACTCTTCCTTAGCGGCATAATACAAATTCTGGGCATCAACGAAGACTCCTACTCGCTTCAGATTCTTAAGGTTCTTGAGTTTCTCTTCCCTCAAAGCAAGTTCTTTCTCCACTGAGCCAACTTTTAATCTAAGAAGCTCTACCTCTTGAATTTCTTTTTCTGACTTTTCCTTTAATCTCTCAGCATCGCTTACCCTCTCCTTAATGGAAGCGAGTTCGGACTTAAGTTGCCCACTCTCCTTTTCCAGACTGTGACACTTGGAAGATAACTCTTGGAGAGAGCTCTCCTTTTGGGAGAGTCTTTGCAAGAGTTCCTCAATTCTTCTTTCCAGTCTTTCTTTTTGGTGTTTGAATTTTTCTTCTCTCCTTTCCATCTCTTTCAATTTTCTTTTCAGTCTTTCGCTCTCCTCAAGAGTGTTCTCGTAATGCCCCTTCCTTTCATGGACTATCTGCCACTGTTTTTCCATAACTCTATCTTGAAAATTATCCAGTATTGAATCTATAGAATCCTCGCATTCGTCTTCTGGTTTGCCCAGTAATCCCAAGAGAAGCCAGGCTATCTCCCGATCAGAAAGACTGTCGAGCTCCTTCTTTACATCTCGCTCAGATAACCCCTTATCCAAAGTGCACTTTTCATCCAATAGATTTAGCATCAATTCCGCGGAATCGAAATCGCTGAAGAATTCCTCAGTTAAGTCCATAGCAAGGAGCTCGGGAGGAATCGAACCTGTCCTATACCCGTCATAACTAATGCCAATTCTCTTAGAAAGGGAGGATGTCTCTTGAGGAGTCAAACAAGAAGTGATAAGAAACATAAATTCCTCTGGATCCAGTATTTTTCTTACTCTTTCAATTCGACCTTTACCAGTCAACATTTTTCTACAAAATTTAATCCTTTCCCATTAATGCCCTTCTCAAAATGTCGAGGGCGCTTACCACCGTGCTTTCCTTTATTTCTCTCCTTTGACCACTAAAGCAAAATTCATTACATATCTCAACGCCCCTTCCAGCCCACACCAAAGCTATATAAACCAAGCCCACCGGCTTCTCGGGAGTCCCTCCAGTAGGCCCGGCAATACCAGTAGTAGCCAACCCTATATCCGCTCCACTAATTCCCTGTACTCTTCTTGCCATTTCCAATGCGGTCTCTCTGGAAACCGCGCCAAATTCATTTAGAGTCTCTTCTCTAACCCCCAAAATTCTCACCTTCGCTTCGTTACTGTACGCCACAATTCCCTCTTTGAAATATACCGAACTTCCAGCAACATCGGTAATTCGATCGCCAAGTAACCCACCAGTACAAGATTCAGCCACTGCCAACATCAATCTCTTTCTAAAAAGCAAATTACCCACCACACTCTCCAAAGTATCTTCATCTTGTCCATAAATATAGTCTCCCAGACAATCATAAACTTCCTGCCGTGCCTTGTGAAGCATTTCATCAACGAGTAACTCGTTCTCTCCTTCTCCTGAAATCTCCACATCTATCGTTGCAAGATGGGCTAATATAGAAAACCTTAAAATTCCACCTTCCATCCTGCGCTCAATTTCCACCACTTCTTTAATCTTCTCATATGCGGAAGACTCCGTCAGCCCACAAATATGGAGAACACATTTCTTCAATATTTTTCGCTCATACTTCTCCTTGAGATATGGCAACACAACCTCCTCAACCATCGGCCTCATCTCCCGAGGAGGCCCGGGTAACATAATTACACTCACTCTTTGAGCTTTCGATTTCGCTTTCAAATCAGCCTTACTTCTCTTTTCCACAACCATTCCAGGAGCGGTGCCAACCTTGTTGGGAATGACTCTGGCGCCTTCAATGATATAAGCCTGTCTTTCATTCTCTTTGGGCATCTCCAGTTCCCTCTTTGCAAAATGGGCAGCAATTTCGTGCATCACTTCGCTGTCGAAGACCAGTTTTTTCTTTAAGACTTTAGACATAACTTCTCGGGTTAAATCGTCAAATGTTGGACCCAACCCACCAGTAGTAATGATAATATCGGCTCTATTTAAGACCTCCCGAAGGACGCTCTCAATCTTTTCTCGGTCATCGCCAACCGTAATCTCCCTATCTATGGTTAAGCCGATGCTGTCTAACTTCTCACCCAAATAAGCAATATCAGTATTAATCTTCCCCTTCAATAGCTCCGTGCCAACGGAGATTAACTCCACCCTCATCTATTTCCACCATTAAGACCTCCCTTTCGGGAGGACTCCAGTAAAGCAGAGCTGTCGCTCTGCCGCTACATTCTACTCTCAATACCCTGAGGATGAAGGGATAGCCTTTTGCACGGTTAAAACCGTGCCTACAAATGCCCTTGTAGGCACAGATTCAATCTGTGCAGCTATCCGAGCGACTCCGAAAACTATCCCTTCATCCTCTCTTATTCCATCATCACCTTGC
>CAZJWT010000065.1:0-7375 GCA_964550005.1 uncultured Clostridia bacterium
CAATAATCAAATCTATAATACCCAAAAGATTGAAAAAATAGTTTGTGAAGAACTTTAGGAATTTTAGCCAAAAAACGAGGACGGCTGTCATTGCGAGGAGTGAAAGCGACGAAGCCCCGATTTATCGGGGCCACGCCTTTCGGGCTCGCAATGACATTTAACCGAGCGACTCCGAAAACTATCCCTTCAGCATTTTCACAAAGTCCTGCCTACAGCGCGGGCGATTTTTTTCAGTTCCTCCATTAAGCTGGCAAAATTTTCCGGCAGGAGGGACTGTACTCCGTCGGATAGGGCATGTTCCGGGTCGGAATGTACTTCAATAAGCAGTCCATCCGCTCCGCAAGCAATTGCTGCCTTAGCCATCGGGCCCACAAAATTGCGCACGCCAGTTCCGTGCGAGGGGTCTACAATTACTGGCAGATGGGTCCAGGTCTTGAGGGCCGGGATTGCGTTCAAATCCAAGGTGAACCGCGTGGCGCTCTCGAAAGTTCTGATCCCTCTTTCGCAGAGGATCACGTTTGGATTTCCCTTGGAAACAATATATTCAGCAGACATCAACCACTCTTCAATTGTTGTAGCTATACCTCGCTTAAGTAGTATCGGCTTTTTGCTTTTGCCAGCTTCTTTCAAAAGCTCGAAATTCTGAACATTGCGGGCTCCAATCTGGATAATGTCTGCATAACGTGAAACCAGCTCCACCTGTTGTATATTCATAGCCTCGGTAACTACTAAAAGCCCGGTTTCCCTTTTGGCCTTCGCTAAAAACTTTAGCCCCTTCTCCCCCAGCCCCTGAAAAGAATAGGGAGAAGTTCTCGGCTTGAAAGCCCCGCCACGAAGCACCTTTGCTCCAGCCTTCTTAACGCTACTGGCAATAGAGAGAAGGAGGTCTTCCTTCTCCACTGAGCAGGGTCCTGCCATAACCACTATATCTTTTCCACCTATGGAAACATTACCAATCTTAACTATTGTATCTTCTTTCTTGAATTCCCTGCTAACCAGCTTGTAAGGTTTCGAAATGGGAGTGATCGACTCAACAGTAAAGAACCCCTCAAACACCTCTTTGGCAGCAATAGCATTCTCACCAATCACTCCAATTACTGTTCTCTTAGCGCCCTTCGAAACGTGGGCTTGAAACCCCAATTCTTCTATCTTCTTAACCACCTCTTCGATTCCTTGCTTTGTCGTCCCTGGCTTCAATGTTAAGAACATCTATCCATAACCTCCCTTAGGGCATTGATGAATCTCCTGTTCTGCTGGGGCAAACCCATGGTTACCCTGATAAATTCTGGCAAATCATATTCTTCCATAGGTCTCACAATTATCCCCTTCTTCAATAGTCTTTCAAACACATTTTGCCCGTTACCCACCTTGAGTAAAATATGGTTAGCCACCGAGGGAACGAATTCAATACCCATTTTCTCCAGATTCTTCTCCATGTATTTTCTCTCATCACCAACTAACCTACGACTCCGCTTAAGGTGAGTCTCATCGGAAAGGCTGGCCAGAGCTGCTATCTGAGCCAGCGAATTGGTATTGAATGGAGGACGAATCCTCTCCATAAACCCAATCAATTCAGATTTCCCTACTCCATAGCCAATCCGCAAACCTGCCAGCCCGTAAATCTTAGAAAAGGTACGCAACACAATTACCGTGTGGCCCTGCTTAACATAGGAAAGCGTCTTAGGGTAATCTTTTCTAGTCACATATTCCCGGTAAGCCTCATCAAATACCACCATTATGTCTTCAGGGAGATCCTTCATAAATTTTCCTACTTCTTCTTCTGTAACATAAGTGCCTGTGGGATTGTTAGGGTTGGCTATGAAGACTATTTTCGTCCTTCGAGTTATTGCTTTCTTCATTGCCTCTAGATCGTGCGTAAAATTTTTCATAGGGGCCTTTTTCACCTGACAACCCATCAGTTCTCCCGCCATCTCGTAGCGAATGAAGGCATGTTCAGACACTACGATTTCGTCAATCGGGTTCAAGAAAGTTTTGCCGATGATTTCAATTATCTCGTCGGTTCCGCTACCAAGGATGATATTTTCTGACTTGACTTTTAGCTTCCTGGCTAAAACCTTCTTCAAATAGAAACCGCTCCCATCTGGATAGAGGTTCACTTTATTGAGGAACCTTTTCATAGCGCTGACTGCCCGAGGGGAAGGACCCAGGGGATTCTCGTTGGAAGCTAATTTATCAACCCTGGTAAGCCCCAATTCCCTCTTCACTTCCTCGATTGGTTTACCAGGAAGGTACGGTTGGAAATCTAATACATTTTTCCTCACAAGTTTTTCAATCATCAAGATATCCTCCGGGATCACTCGCTCCTTGGATAAGAGCCCAATATCTTAAGAAGCAGACATTCTCTTTCCAGTTGCCTCAAAGCCCGTTTCACATTTTCGTCCTCAACGTGTCCTACGAAGTCTACAAAGAATATATATTCCCAGGCTCGGAGCTTAGTCGGTCTGGACTCGATCTTGGTCAAGTTGATATTATTTTCACGGAAAGGAGTAAGCATATCGTGAAGCGCTCCCACTTTATCTTTTACGGAGAAAAGAATGGAAGTTTTGTCCTGTCCGCTTTTTGCTGGAAAACTCTTGCCTATAACCATAAAGCGCGTGAAATTTTGCACGTTGTCTTCAATGCGCTCAGCGATTATCTTCAAATCATACAAAGAGGCTGCCAGCCTCGAAGCTATTGCTCCACCCTCGTGGTCTTTCTCAGCCATCTCTGCTGCCTTGGCAGTGGAAGATGTCTCCACCAGTTCAGCATTGGGCAGATTGTCTTCAATCCAATTCCTAGACTGAGCAATTGCCTGGGGATGAGAATAGATTCTCTTTATTTCCCTCAGCTGACCCGCCTTGGAGAGGAGATTATGAGAGATTTCCAGAAGTAATTCAGAGCAAATCTTCAATTCCGAAGAGACGAACATATCCAATGTGTGATTGATGACACCTTCAGTCGAGTTCTCAATGGGGACTACTCCATAATCAGAACGACCCTTTTCCACCTCCGAGAAAACATCGGCTATACTCTTGGCAGGAGTAAAGATGGCATACTTACCGAAATTCTTAACTGCCGCCAGGTGGGTAAAAGTAGCCTCGGGGCCCAGATAAACTACCCTCAATTTCTTCTCGATAGACCTGGAAGCATTCAATATTTCCTGGAAGATCCCTCTCAATGCTTCACTGGGAAGCGGTCCCTTATTCTTCTTGAGGAGTCTTTCCACGATTTTCTTTTCCCGATGGGGGGCATAGAATTCCTGCTTTGCCTTTGCTTTCAATTTTGCAATTTCCCTGACGGCCCTGGTTCTCTGGTTTAACAATGTCAAAATTTCGTTATCTATTTTATCAATTTTTTCACGCAAACTTTTTAAATCCATTGAATTACCCCCTTAATAGTTCATAGTTATTAGTTCGTAGTTCATAGTAATTTCGGTTCAATCTACGAACTATGAACTATCTACTACGAACTGACTGGTGGTTTTATCTCCTCCAGACTCGGGATCTCAGATAAATCTCTTAACCCAAAGTAGCGCAGGAACTCTTTGGTCGTTCCGTATAAAATTGGGCGACCCGGGACCTTCTTTCTCCCCGAAATTCTAATCAATTTCTTTTCTAAAAGTGTCCTCAAAACATAGGAAGCATCGACTCCTCTTATCTTCTCTATCTCTCCTCGGGTAGCGGGCTGCTTATAAGCGATAATTGACAGCGTTTCTAAAGCGGGCAGTGAGAGTTGAAAGGTAGTTTGTGATTTATAAAGTTTCCTCACCCAGCTCGAGAATTCGCTCCTCGTACAAATCTGGTATCCCTCGGCAATGTTTAGAACTTGAAGCCCACTATTTCTTAGATCGTATTCTTTTTCCAATTCTTCAACAGCCCCTTTTATCTCGTCACAGTTGTCAGTTTCCATGATTTCAGCCAGTTTATCTATACTCAAAGGTTTGTCAGAGAAAAATAAGAGGCACTCAATTATACTCTTTAATTTTTCTCTCTCCATTATCCTTGTAGTACTGCCCCAGAGTGTCATTGCGAAGGACGAAGTCCTGAAGTCCCGATTCATCGGGACCACGCCCTTCGGGCTCGCAACGACCCTTTCGGGTCGATTACGATTTTGCTCTGTATATCCTTATATCTCCAAATGGTCTTGCCTGACGGGCAAAGACCATTCTCGATCGGATTAGCTCTAAGAGAGCTAAGAATGTTACTATTAGAAGTCTCTTCGTCCTCTGGCCAGAGAATATAGTCTCAAAATTGATAAATCTTCTGTTTTCAAGAAGGTTCAGGATTTCCCGAATTCGGTCTTCAACCCTGATGTCTTCTTGAATTATTTCCCGGACTTCTTTTTCAGCCCGAAAGACTACTCTCTGAAAGGCATCCACGAGGTCAAAAAGTGAGGCCTCCATGGTATAATCTTCGTCCTGGGGAACTATGGGAAGACGTCCATAGATGTCCCTTTGAATTACTTCTCTCTCCTTCAAGATACTGGCTGCTTCCTTAAATTTCTGATACTGCATAAGTCTGGCTGCCAATTCTACCCGGGGGTCTTCAGGCTCTTCCTCTTCAACTGCTTCAATAGATGGAAGCAACATTCTCGATTTTATGTGGATTAGAGTGGAAGCCATTACGAGAAACTCTCCTGCAAAATCCAGGTTGAGTCTCCTGAAGAGTTTTATGTAGTTCAAATAGTCGGATGTAATCTCTGCTATGGGGATATTGAAGATATCCAGCTCATTTTTCTTAATCAGATGGAGCAGTAAATCAAGGGGGCCTTCAAATACCTCTAATCTCACCCTGTAGGCCATCCACGTCTCCTCTCATATGCCAATCGCTTCTCTCACTTCCTTAAGAGTTTCCCGAGTAATTTTCTGAGCTTTGAGACGCCCCTGTTTAAGAATCTTAGCTATCTCTTCTGGATTCGCTTCTAAATCTCTTCTCTTTGCCTGAATAGGCTTCAATCTCTCTATTAGAGCTTCGCTCAAAATCCCTTTACAAGCTACGCAGCCTATATTCCCTTTTCTACAATCAAAACCTATTGACTCTACTTTCCCGGAACTAAAAACCTTATGGAGCCCGTATACTGTACATATATCGGGATGTCCGGGGTCGTTTGCTCTAATTCGAGCGGGGTCAGTAATCATAGAGTCCACTTTCTCCTGAATAACCTTAGGAGGGTCAGAAAGAAAAATACAGTTTCCATAACTCTTACTCATCTTTCGTCCATCGCTTCCTAAGAGTTTCGGCACTCTGGTTAGAAGAGCTTGCGGCTCGGGAAAGACATTCCTATACAGGAAATTGAAACGCCGAGCAATCTCCCGGCACAGTTCCAGATGGGGAAGTTGGTCCTCACCCACAGGCACAGCCTCTGCTTTGTAAACCAAAATATCTGCTGCCTGCAAGACAGGGTAGCCTAAGAACCCATAAGTGGAAAGGTCGCGGTCTTTCAATTCCAGTTGTTGCTGCTTATAAGTCGGACACCTTTCCAACCAGCTTAAGGGGATAAACATGGAAAGTAGAAGATGCAGTTCGGCATGCTCCACAACATGGGATTGAACAAACATAGTACACTTTTCGGGATCGAGACCTGAGGAGATCCAGTCAATAACCATTTCTTTGATATTGTCCTTGATTTCTGAGGGGTTTTCGTATTCTGTTGTGAGAGCATGCCAGTCGGCTACCATGTAGAAACATTCATATTCATCCTGTAGAGCTGCCCAATTTGTGAGTGCTCCCAAAAGGTGTCCCACGTGTAGCCTTCCGCTGGGACGCATTCCACTCAAAATTCTTTTCTTTGCCATTCTAAAATCCTTTTCCTACCCACAGAAAGAGTAGATTATAAAGGAACTCGACGATAGGTAGAATTATTCCCCAGAGTAACCCTGTCAAAAGAAGGAGGAATATAATAATAAAACCGAAAGGAGCAATCATCCCATACCTCATAGCCATATGGGGCGGCAATAATCCTGAAAGAATTTGCGAACCGTCCAGTGGCGGTATGGGAATGAGATTAAAGACTGCAAGCAAAAGATTAATCAGAGCGCTGAAAAGGAGAATTACCAATACTGAAATCCTTAACTCCCCGATAGGCAAGTAACTGAATATCCAGACCAGAAAAGAAGAGAGAATTGCCAGTCCAATGTTGGATAGAGGACCGGAGACTCCCACTCTTACGAGATCTGCCCGCGGATTATGGAAATTGTAAGGATCAATGGGAACGGGTTTAGCCCAACCAATAACAAATGGGGAACGAGAAAGAATTAAAAGGAGAGGAAATATTATTGTTCCGATGGGGTCGATATGCGGAAGAGGATTCAATGTTATTCTGCCAGCATATTTTGCGGTGTTGTCTCCGCATCGAGAAGCCATCCACGCATGGGCCGATTCGTGCATAACAATTGCAAAAAAGAAAATAACCAAGCCTATCGGGAGAGAAATCATTCGGAAAACAATAGAAGGATTCCTCACTATCTGTTGAAGCGTGAGCATACGTCAATCAGTGAGCCAAGGCTACACTCACCGATTCTTTCTCATCTCCTTTTAAATTAGTAATTTTACTAATCTTTAGGGAAATTGTCAATCACGAACTTCACCTCGGAAGAAGGACTTCCCACAATCCCATCAAGTTTAGCCCACAGCAATTCCTCCATTATCTTCTTGAACATAGGGCCTTCTTTATACCCCATCCTTTTAAGCTTATCTCCTGTAGTATAAATCCTCACCTTGCGCATTCTGGACAGGTATTGATATATCCTTTTTTCAACTAATCTACTCCCCGCTTTTAAAACAATAAACAGAAGCGCTTCAAGAGGTAATCCTTTCAATGTCCGATAGAGAAAGCTTGGCCTCAACTCTGCTTCTTTGAGCTTCCCTATGGTTTCTGATAGGCTTTCTCTTCTTCTGTTTATCCTTTTATCTTCTTCCTTTGAAAATCCAAAATTCTTACAGAGATTTTCCACCTCTAAGGTACTCAATTCTTGCACCAAGATCAGAAAATGGACTATCCAGCGTTCCACTGCCTCTTCCTTAAAAAGAGATGTGAATATAGAAAGGATGGCTTTAACTCTTTCCAGGTCCTTTTCCATCTCGTGGCTTAATCTAATTTTTGGATGGATTGATTTGAGAATCCCGAATTTAGCCAGCCTCAAAATTGCGTTCTTGGGCTCGGGCTCGCTTAGGATGGCAATGATTTCTTCTCTCAGCCTGTGTTTACTTAACCGTCTAAAATTTTCAAATCTTACGGCGGCCCTCGCAAGTCGCTCAGTATTTTTGTCCATAGAGAAACCGTATCTCCCTTCGAAACGAATTGCTCGAAAGATACGAGTGGGGTCTTCGATAAAGCTCCGCTTCAGCTCCAGGAGACTCGACTTCCCTTCTTTTGT
>CAZJWT010000066.1:0-7245 GCA_964550005.1 uncultured Clostridia bacterium
ATATGAGGACTATTCCAAAAATGACAAGAATCCTTCCTAAAATATTCATTTCCTTCCCATTCTAATCTGAGGCTGGAAAATATTTCTCCTTTTCACTGAAAATACATCCGCAATAGTGCTGTCGATAAAGTCCCATCTCCTTTGAAATCTCTACGCCTTCTTTCCAACCAATACGAAAGTCAAAGTAGTAAAAATCTATATTATACTGGCTTCTAAATTTTTCGCAAATCTCCTTTATTAACTCGTGCTCCTGAAATTTGCTATATAAGAGCGTCGTCGAAAAATAATCGTAGCCTTTCTCTTTTGCCTCTTTTGCCACTTTCTTCAACCTCAAATTATAACATTGCTCACATCTTTTCTGTTTTGTCCAGTATCCCGGATCCGTGTCCTTGCCCGTAGAAGAATCAGTCAAACTAAATTTTCCTCTGGTTGCTTCCAGCCACTCCTCTAACGCATAATCGTCTTCCCAGGTCATTGGTAAATTCTCTTTTTGGGAAAAATAACCCATTGTCATCATCCTCTTCCGATACTCACTGTAAGGGTGTATGTTAGGGTTATACCAGAACCCAGTGATTTGCAAATCTTTCCCTTCCACTTTCGCTTCGCGCAATTTTCTTAAAGGATAGCAGGCGCAACCTGCGCAACATACATGGAGTAAGAGTCTCATTTAGGTTTCTCTTCTGGAAGAAGTATAGTAGAAATTTTCTCTTTCCTCTCAATAATTTAAATAAAGCCTGTCTTAACTTACAGGCTTTAGTGTTGAACTTCGTATGATTGTAATTAACTTCAGAACCCCGTTACAAATTCCCCCTGGAGTAGCGAAGCAAGGCTTCGCCTTTATAACGCGGAGCTATCGCTCCGCTACTCCAATTTGCTTCTAGTGTAGCCCTTTACCCTCCCCGATTCTTAATCGGAACGTTTCAAAATAGTTCTTTTTGAGCTTTAATAAAATTTTCGGGTAGTTTTAAATGTTGATAGGCTAATTTAGTGACTGCTCTCCCCCGAGGAGTGCGCTCCAGAAATCCGGATTGAATCAGGAAAGGCTCATAAACATCGCTTATGGTTTCTGTCTCTTCACTTACAGCTACTGCTATTGTCTCTAAACCTACCGGCCCACCGGAAAATTTTTCAACGATTGTAGTCAAAATTTTCCGGTCCATATTATCCAGTCCCATCTCATCGACCTCGAACATTTCCAGAGCTTCCTGGGCAATCTTCTCTGAGATTCTCCCGTCCCCTTTGACCTGCGCATAGTCGCGGACTCTCCTTAGAAGGCGATTAGCCACCCTGGGTGTAGCACGGCTCCTGTGAGCGATTTCCCTGGCTCCAGCGAGGTCCGTACCAATATTTAGAATTCTTGCTGAACGAAGAACTATCTGTTCCAGTTCGCTATCTGTATAGAAGTTGAGACGCGCTACAATACCAAATCTCTCCCTTAAAGGCGATGTCAGGGAGCCTGCTCGGGTAGTTGCGCCAACTAAGGTGAAATGGGGAAGCTGAAGTTTAATGTTTCTGGCGCTCGGGCCCTGGCCAATTATTATATCTAAATTATATTCTTCCATTGCTGGATATAACGCTTCTTCAACCGTGCGGTTAAGTCGATGTATCTCGTCAATAAAAAAAACGTCTCCATCTGAAAGGTCGGTTAGAAGGGCGGCTAGGTCGCCTACTCGTTCCAGAATAGGACCGGAAGTTGTCTTTATATTCACTTTCAATTCGTTGGCAATTATGTATGCAAGTGTGGTCTTCCCCAACCCTGGAGGGCTATAGAAGAGGCAGTGGTCAAGAGGTTCTTTCCTCTTTTTTGCTGCGGTAAAAAATATCTTAAGGTTTTCCTTCAATTTTGTTTGGCCCACGAACTCCTCTAATGTCCTTGGCCTGAGTGTGTAGTCGAACTTTCTCTCCTCATCGTTCTTTGCAACAGGTGTTGTAATTCTCTCTTCCATTTCACCCTCTAACTGCCAGACTACAGAGGTTTATAGATATCTCAATGCCTGCTTAATTATTTCTTCCGCCCGAGCATCTTTATCCATGGTTTCGCATACAGAATTTACCGCTTCTTTCGCCTGGGAAACTCTGTATCCTAAAGCCACCAGTCCACTTATCGCGTCGGCAACTTCCTGTTCATTTCTGGCAACAAATCTCTCCTTTCCTGCAAATGAAAAAACTTCTATCCTGTCTTTTAAACCTATTATCAATTTCTCCGCAGTCTTTTTGGTCAGGGCAAAAATCCCGGTCAGAACTTGTATATCTCTGGCAATTACAGCTTTTCTGAAATCTGAGAAAGATTTGGAAATCTTGGAGAGAATTTCCAACGCCCCCTTGGCTCCTATCTTCGAAATTGACCGCAGAATGAGAAAAACTTCTCTCTCTTCTGAAGTCAGGAACCCGTAAAGCGCGCTTCCCTTGCCGTACATGGATGGTGACATCCATGTGTAGATTTTGACTTCTGTTCCTTCGGGAGGTAGTTTTTCATACGTCGAAAGAGGAATGGAAATCTTATAGCCGACTCCTTGAGCTTCGACAACAATGTAGTCAGTTTCTTTGTCTTCCAATTTTCCTCGTAAAAAGTCGAACATCTTTTAGTTCCCGTTGTCCAGCAAATTGAACGGGAGTCCTGCTGCACTTACTCCCGCTTTCCCACTTTGCCCATTCTCTCAGAATTGAGATGGCAGAGAGCTATAGCCAGGGCATCTGCTGCATCGTCCGGCTTGGGTATATCTTCTAGCCCTAATAGAACCTTAAGCATCTTTTGCATCTGTTTTTTTTCTGCCCGTCCATAGCCAACCAGAGATTGTTTAACCTGGAGGGGAGTATACTCAGCTACAGCCAAATTTGCTTGAACTGCTGCCAGAATAGCAACTCCTCTGGCTTCTCCTACACTTATTGCTGTCTTCACATTTTTAGCAAAAAAAAGCTGCTCTACGGCAGCAATATCTGGTTCATATTTTTTAATTATCTTGCTGAGCTCTCTGTGTATCTCCTCTAACCTCCTTGAGAAGAGATTACTTTTATCAGTCTTTATACATCCATATGCTTCAACTTTATAGGCTACTTCTTCTGTCCTCTTTATAATCCCCCAGCCTAAACTAGCCGTTCCTGGATCGATCCCCAAAACAACCACATTCTTCCCCTAAAAAAATGGCTCATTATTTTTTAAGTCACCTTCTCTATTATCGCTTTCGGTATATCGAAGTTGGCATATACATTTTGAACATCGTCATTATTATCCAACTCATCCATAAGTCTCAGCATCTGCTCAGCCTTGCTTCCCTCGAGTCTAATGTAGGTCTGCGGTAACATTGTCATCTCTTGAGAACTTATCTCGATATTCTTTGCCTTCAGTGACTCTTTTACCTTTTCAAAATCCTGAGGCGCCGTGATTATCTCGAAAAAGTCCTCGTCATCCGATTTCACATCTTCTGCACCAGACTCCAGGGCTATTTCCATTAGTTCTTCTTCTCTTATTTTAGCCTTATCTACAGAAATGTATCCCTTTTTGTTAAACATCCAGCCCACACAGCCAGCATCTCCCAGGTTTCCCCCATGTCTGGAGAATGCCTTTCTTACTTCTGCAGTTACGCGGTTCTTATTGTCCGTGGTTAATTCTACTAAAACTGCAACTCCACCCGGACCATAACCTTCGTAAATCAATTCTTCATAACTCACGCCTGGTAACTCTCCAGTACCACGTTGAATCGCTTTCTTGATATTGTCCTGGGGCATATTGACAGCCCTGGCTTTATCAACGGCAACTCTCAAACGGGCATTACCACCAGGCTCGCCCCCACCTTGCTTTGCCGCTACAGTAATCTCCCTTATAAGCTTACTGAAAATCTGTCCTCTCTTGGCGTCTACAATTGCCTTCTTATGCTTTATTCCAGCCCACTTGGAATGACCAGACATTTCTCAAACACCTCCTTTGGATAGTATGAACGACATAAAAAATTCCTTTCCAAATGCACCTTTCATTATTATTTTATCATAAAACTTCCCTTTTGTAAAGAGAAAATCTGGTATAAACAACGCTTAAAAAGAATAGACCGGGGTCTATTTTTAATGTCATCTCCCCTCTTCCTTTGCCCTTTGGTAAGCACCAATCAGAGGTTGACTAACATTTGGCGGTACCTCTTCGTAATGGGAGAATTTCATTTTAAGTTCTCCACCTCCCTTGGTCAATGAGCGGAGGTCTGTAGCATAATTGAAAACTTCTCCTTGCGGAACCAATGCTCTTATCACCTGTTTCTTACCCTGACGGCCCATGCCTAAAACTCTCCCTCGCCGGCTATTTAGATCTCCCATCACACTGCCCATGAACTCTTCGGGAACAATCACTTCTACTTCTATAATCGGCTCCAAAATAGAAGGCTGTGCCTGCTCTACCCCTTTCCTTAGTGCCATGCTTCCAGCAATCTCGAAGGCTAAATTGGAAGAATCGACATCGTGGAAACTACCATCATAAAGAGTCACTTTGATATCCACTACAGGATAGCCAGCAATTACTCCCCTTTCCATAGAGTGCCTAATTCCCTTCTCCACTGCAGGAATATATTGACTGGGAATTGCACCACCGAAAATCTTATTAACAAATTCAAACCCTTTTCCTTTCTCTAAAGGTTCGGTTTTAATCCAGCAATCGCCATACTGCCCACGGCCTCCGGACTGCCTCTTATATTTTCCCTGAACATCAGCAGTGCCTCGAATGGTCTCCTTATAGGCAATCTTAGGCCTTCTCAATTCTACCTCCACGCCATATCTCGACTTCACTCTTCTGGACATAATTTCTAAGTGGAGACTGCCCATTCCTGATAAAATCATTTCTTTCGTCTCTTTATTCATCTCAAACTTCAAAGTAGGATCTTCGCGGATGGCTGTAGATAAGGCACTGGCTATCTTTTCTTCTTCCCCTTTCGCTTTGGCATAGACAGCCATATCTACCACTGGTTCCGGAAAGCTTATCTGGGGAATAGAGACCCTATTCTTCGGATCAGAGAGCACATCGTTCGTACCAGTATCCTTCAGCTTAACAACCGCAATAATGTCCCCTGCCTCTGTTTCCTTCGCGTCAATACGCGTTTTCCCGCGCACAAAGGCAATTTGCCCCAACCTCTCAGAGAAACTTTTGGTGTTATTGATAACGTCCAGGCCAGTCGATATTTTGCCTGAATATACCTTTAAATAATTTATCATCCCTAGATGAGGCTCAGAAAAAGTCTTAAACACCAATGCTGAAAATGGACCATCTGGATCAATTTTAGTCTCTCCCTCTATTTCGATAGGGGAAGGTGTATATTCTACCAGAAGGTCGAGAAGTTGACCTATGCCAATATTTTGCAACCCTGAACCACAAAGAACAGGCACTATTTTGTGCTCAATAATTCCTTTCTTGAGAGCTCCCCGCGTCTCTTCAGGGCTCAATTCTTGACCTTCCAGATACTTCTCGATCAGCGTGTCTTCTGAAGAAGCGATTACCTCGAGCAATTTTTCCCTATATTCCTTAGCTTTTACTGCCATTTCTTCGGGTATTTCCACTTCTTTTCCTTCAACTATAGCCTTGTTCGTAATCAGATTAATTACTCCTGAAAACTCGTTACCAGAACCAATCGGAATCCCAATCGGCGCAACATTCGGAGTCAATTTGTCTTTCAAACTTTCCACTACTTTATCGAAGTTAGCATTCTCCTTATCCATGCGGTTGATGAAGATTACAGATGGTTTCCTGCTTTTCTGAATATATTCCCAGCTCTTTTCAGTCCCCATTTCTACACCGTTAGCAGCGCAAATGTTAACAATGGAAGTTTCCACAACGGAAATAGCTCCTATCACTTCACCAACAAAATCGGCATACCCGGGAGTATCGATGATGTTAATTTTTTTATCTTTCCATTCGCAGAAGGCAATCGACGAATTGATAGAAATCTTCCTCTCAATCTCATCCGCATTGTAATCGCAAACTGTATTGCCAGAATCTACTTTCCCTAACCTGTCTATAGCCCTCGCTGAAAATAAAATCGCCTCGGCTAATTGGGTTTTTCCCGTTGACCCACTACCTACTATACAAATATTTCTTATATCTTCCACTCCATACTTCTTCATAGAATCCTCCCTATGTAGATAATGATGTTGATTTTTATTTTATGATAAATCAATAGGAGTGTCAAGTTAAAAATCTCAGAGCATCTAAGCGCCAACAGAACAAAAAAGAGGCACCCGGCTGAAAAGTCGAGTGCCTCAGTAGAGCTTATTCAATCTAATTTCTGTTTTTAAATCCCAAAACTCAAGTTTAAGCCGCCAGCATAAGTAAGTTCATCTAGAAAACTAATCTCGCCTTTTACTGAAAGTAAAGGACCAAACGATATTTTTGCACCTAAGAAAGGGCTAATATCACCGCTATTCCCCTTTCCCTTACGACCCCATACCTCGTCTTTCCATCTTATCCAATTATGAAAGAATTTCAACCCGGCGTAAGGTATCACCATTCCTATTTTCTTGCTTGCTGTCACACTTCCTTGTAACTCAGTATTATCTAACGTAAAATCAATTTTCGTGCCATTTTCTTCTGTCAGGTTAGAAGAGGAATAAGTGAGTCCCAAGGCAAAAGATATGGCTGGCAGAATGACAATGTCACCCAAGAGGACATACCTTATCCCACCACCATATACTGCGCCATCTATTCCCCCTTTGAAAGAATGGTCCCCATCTTTCAATTCAGAACCTATGACTCCTGCCAAACCGTAGACCTCCAGTCCTAACCCGGGTCGAAAAGTGCATTTCATATTAACTTTCTGAGAAACATAGTCAAAAGGTGTTTCGTGGCCAGTGATAACCAGTTTAACCTTTTGTGTTGAATGGGCATAATAGACTTCTGTATTAACTCCTCCAATACTCGTAGGCGTTACCCAGGGCATTACTTCTCCTGCCAGCCCAAAGGAACAGATACAATAAATTAATCCAAGGCTTAAAATAAAAATTCGAGCTATTCTCACACTTTCTCCTCATACCAAACATAACTTCTATATGACAAAAAACCCTGGCGATGTCCTACTCTTCCATACCGTTACCAGTACAGTACCATCAGCGCTGGAGGGCTTAACTTCTGTGTTCAGGATGGGAACAGGTGTTTCACCTCCGCCATAATCGCCAGGGGAAAACGCTCCAGCTCAAGAGTCTTCTAATCTCTCAAGCTCCTAGTAAAATCAAATAGTATGGTCAAGTCGCACGACCGATTAGTACCAGTAAGCTAAA
>CAZJWT010000067.1:0-7206 GCA_964550005.1 uncultured Clostridia bacterium
TCTCTCCAACTCCAGGGACCTTAGTTAGTTCGGAGATGGAAGATGATGCTATCTTCTGTAAAGTTGTAAATCCATGCTGGGATAGAAGTAGGGCAGTAACCTTTCCCACTCCTGGAAGTTTGGTAAGCTCGCTGACTTCTGTTTCTTTTGCCTCTTTCATCTGCGATTCGCTCTTAATATCAATATGCCAACCCGTGAGCCGGGCAGCCAAGCGCACATTTTGACCTGATTTCCCGATGGCCAAGGAGAGCTGATCATCAGCCACAACTACCAGAGCGTTCTTTTTATCTTTTTCTATAGTGACACTTAACACCTTAGCTGGGCTGAGTGAACTAGCAATATAGGTAGCGGGGTCGGTACTATAAGCAATCAAATCCATTCTTTCTCCATTCAATTCATAAATAATTGCCTGAACTCTCGAACCTTTCACTCCTACGCAGGCACCCACGGGGTCGACTTTTTGATTGTTGGAAACCACTGCCACCTTACAACGGTATCCTGGCTCTCTGATTATTTGTTTTATCTCCACAGTATGGTCGCTTACTTCCGGCACCTCCAATTCATAAAGTTTCTTTACCAGGCCCGGATGCGTTCGCGAGACGATAATCTGGGGACCTCGGGGTGATTGTTCCACCTTCAATATATAGACTCTGAGCCTTTCGAAAACCTCACACTTATGGTTGGGTATCTGCTCCCACTCTGGCAGGATGGCTTCCGCCTTTCCCAAATCAACGATGATATTATTCCGGGCAAACCTCTGAACCACACCATTCATAACAGTGCCTTCCTGCTCTTTGAACTCCTTGAATAGATTCTCCCTTTCGGTTTCCCGAATCCGCTGGATAATCACCTGTTTTGCAGTTTGAGCGGCAATTCTTCCGAATTCCTTGGTTTCCACCTTAATCTTTATTTCATCACCTACTTTAACTGCAGGGTCAAGCTTTAATGCTTCTTTTTTAGCTATTTGGGTATAGGGGTTCTCTACTTTACTTACCACTTTTTTCTTTACATAGGCAGTAATCACCCCCGATTCCGGGTCCACATGTGCTTCAAATTTCTGCTTCTTACCAGAATGTTTGCGAAAGGCCGAAGTTAAAGCCGCCTCAATCATTCCCAGAAGTTCTTCTTTGGGAATGCCTTTCTCTCTCTCTATCTGTTCAAAAACCCCTATTAACTCTCCCTCCATTATTTCCTCCGCTACTACAGAAGGTTTGAACCAGTAAAAATAAAAAGTGGCCTGTTAAAGCCACTTTTTTATAATATACCACGTTTAAGAAAATAATGCAAGGAAAAATTTCAAAATATTTGGAAATGAGCTACCTTAAATTGTCGATTTATAGCAATGGGGTAGCCGCAAACTTTAGTTTGCGTCATCGTATGTCATCACCTTTTACTCCAATGAATCAGACTGAATGCCATTGTCGGCTAGATTGGAAAAGAACCATCCAGTTTGCTTATAATAAGTTTCAATCCTTGTTTTAGTGGATGTTGGTCTTATACAATCTTGTGCGAAATATCGCAGGCTAAAAGCCTGCGGCTACCAAGATTTAATGAAGTTCTTTAAGTAATTGGTCCAATAGTTTGGGAACCTGGTCAGGTTCGACTTCACTTACCCTTTCTTCTTTTCGAAGTTTCACCTCTACTCTATTTTTGGCTAAAGTCCTCTCTCCCACAGTTACCCTGACGGGAATTCCTATCAAGTCTGCGTCTTTGAATTTCACTCCCGCTCTTTCATCGCGGTCGTCCATTAACACTTCATAGCCGCCATTTTCCAGCTCTTTATAAATTCTACTCGAAATGGCTCTCGTCTTTTCATCTTCATAGTTTACAGGCAGAATTAGGACCTGAAAGGGTGCTATAGCTAATGGCCAGACAATGCCATTCTGATCGTGGCTCTGTTCGATGGCGGCAGCTACAATTCGAGAAACTCCTATACCATAACAACCCATGACAAAATGTCTCTCTTTCCCATCCCTATCAAGAAAAGTTGCTCTTAATGATTTAGAATATTTAGTTCCGAGTTTGAATGTATGCCCCACCTCAATGCCCCGGGAGAATTCTAATGTTTTTCCACACTTTGGGCAGACATCTCCCTCCTTTGCCACCCTCAGGTCCAGAAGTTCATCTACGCTATAATCTCTGTTTATATTGACATTCTTCAAATGGTAATCTTTTTTATTTGCACCAGTTATGCCATTGACAATTCCTTTCACAGAATAGTCAGCAAGGACCTTACACTTTACCTTTAATCCCACTGGACCGGCAAAGCCCAGAGGGGCACCTGTAATTTCCTCAATGGTCTTCTCGTCTGCAAGAAAAACTTCATTAACACCCAGATAACTTTTCAACTTGCTTTCGTTAACTTCATGGTCTCCTCTAATTAGAACTATTACAGATTCATCATTAGTTTTGTAAATCAATGTTTTTATAAATTTATCAGGTTTTTCTTTCAGAAATTTTCCTACTTCTTCGACTGTCTTCATTCTTTTCGTTTCAACTTCTTCCAATTCTTTTAGCTCACTTCTCTCTAAAGCCTTTCCGCTGGAAGGAACTATTTTAGCTGGAGGACATTCTGCTTTTTCCAGGTTCGCAGCATAGCCACACCTACAGGAGACCATAACTTCCTCTCCAGTATCAGCGATAACCATAAACTCATGAGAAAAGGCTCCGCCAATAGCACCAGTCTGTGCTTCTACTGGCCGAAACTTTAGACCACATCTCTGGCAAATTCTGGAGTATGCTTCAAATAATCTAATATAACTTATTCCTGCCTCCTCATCAGTGGCATCAAAACTATAGGCATCTTTCATATAGAATTCCCTGGCCCTGATTACTCCAAACCTTGGCCTGACCTCATCTCGGAACTTGGTCTGGAACTGGTAAAGCAACAGAGGCAATTCCTTATAGGACCTGACTTCTCTACGCACCAGGTCGGTAATCACTTCTTCATGGGTGGGGCCGAGACAGAAGTCTCTTCCACTTCTGTCTTTTAGCCTTATCAACTCTTTCCCATAGAAGTCCCACCGCCCGCTCTCTTCCCACAGCTCTCTCGGCTGCATTGCTGGAAGGGAGACTTCCTGTCCGCCGATTGAGTTCATCTCCTCTCGGACGATGTTTTCCACCTTGTGGAGAACCCTCAAACCTAAAGGTAGCCATTCGTAAATACCACTAGCTAACTGTCTCATCATTCCTGAACGAATCATAAGTTGGTGGGAAAGTGCCTCGGCTTCCCTGGGAATTTCTTTTAATGTGGGTAAGAGATATTTCGAAAGAAGCATAATTCCTCCAGATTATGCAGTGTCATTGCGAGGAGCGACAGCGACGAAGCAATCTGACACGGAGTGTCATTGCGAAGGACGAAGTCCTGAAGCAATCTCATAGATTTATTCTTGAGGTTGCCACGGGCTTCACCCTCGCAACGACCCTTCAGGTCGATTGCCACGCCCTTACGGGGCTCGCAATGACATCTCTATGCACGATTTCAAATCGTGCAAGGCTTTCCTACACCATTCCTTTCTCTTTAAGGCTTACATATGTTTTACTGCCGATAATGATGTGGTCCAAAAGTTCTATATCCATTGTCTTTCCCACCGAGGCGAGCTTTCTGGTAATTTCTAAATCGTCCTCGGATGGTTCGGGGTCACCCGAAGGATGATTATGTGCAACAATCACCCCGCAGGCAAGATATTCTATTGCTGGTTGAAATACTTCTCTGGGATGAACCAGATTGGCGGTTAGGGTCCCAATAGAGATTACTTCATCGTGAATGACTTTATTTCTTGCATTCAAATATAGCCCTCGAAACTGCTCCTTCTTCAGCTTTCTCATATCTTCCAAATAGAGGTAGACATCTTCGGGTCCTCTAATGGTGGGCATCTTTCCCGGCTCCTCCTGGAAGAACCTCCTCCCCAGCTCAAAACAGGCAATTATCTGGCAGGCTTTAACCGGTGGAATTCCCAGAATTTCCATCAGTCGTCCAACATTATTTTCAGAAGCAATTGCTCTGGAGCCGTATTCCTTGATTATCCTGTGGGATAACTCCAAAACATTTTCATCTCGATATCCCGTATTCAGGATAATCGAGACCAACTCCGGAATTCTAAGAATGTCGGGACCGTATCTTATCAATTTCTCACGAGGCTTCTTTTCTTCGGGCAGCTCTTTAAGCCTCATGTGGTAACTGCTTCCAATTCTATTCCTAACCATAGTGGTATTCTCTCCTTTTCAATTCTTCTTCAATCTCTTTCAACAGGACATTTATCATCTCATTTTCCTTAATTTTCTTTACCACTCTACCTCGCCTGAAAAGGAGTCCCACACCTTTCCCGCCAGCTATTCCTACATCTGCCTCCCTCGCCTCTCCTGGACCGTTAACCACGCAGCCCATTATGGCTATTTTCAATGGATAGAATCTGGAAGGTTTACCTTCGGCAACAAGACTCTTTTGTCGAAAAAGAGATTCCAATTTTCTCTCTATTTCATTAGTAATTCTAACCAGGTCAATTTGACAGCGACTGCAGGTAGGGCAAGAGATTACCTCTGGGCCAAAACTTCTAAGTCTCAATGCTTTCAAAATCTCATAACCAACTCTGACCTCCTCCTCCGGGGAGGCGGTTAGCGATACCCTTATTGTATCGCCAATACCCTCCGATAGCAGCACTCCCATTCCCAGAGCTGACTTAATGGTGCCTGAGAATTCAGTTCCAGCTTCAGTAATCCCTAAGTGGAGAGGATAGTCTGTTTTCTCAGTTATCAACCTGTAAGCCTGGATGGTAGTGGAAACATCTGAGGCTTTAAGGGAAATAACAATTTGGTAAAAATTTTGTTTCTCGAGAATCTTTACATATCGAAGTGCTAAAGCAACCATCTTCTTAGCTTTGCTCGCTCCCCCTATATGGGAAATATCACCTCCGGGAAGGTTAGTTCTAATCTTTCTATTAGGCGAAGGGAGTTTCAAGGAACCTGCATTAACCCCTACTCTTATGGGGATTCTTGCGTCTCTCGCGGCCTTTGCTATAGCCTCCACTCTTTCCTGGCTTCCGATATTTGCTGGATTTATCCTTATCTTATCTACCCCCCTTGCAATAGCCTCCACTGCCAGCCGGTAATCGAAGTGGACATCGGCAACTAAAGGGATATGGACTCTCCTCTTTATCTCTCCTACAGCTCTGGCTGCCTCCATATCGGGAACAGCTACACGGACTATTTCGCATCCTGCCCTTTCCAGTCGCCTGATCTGATTGACAGTACTTCTGACATCCTGCGTATTTGTATTGGTCATCGATTGTACGGAAATGGGAGAATTGCCGCCAATAAAAAGATTCCCCACTTTTATCCTACGTGTCTTTCTCCTTTTCATAATTTTTACTTTCCCAGCCTCAATATATCCTGATAAGTAACCAGAACTAAAAGAAAAACGATTATCGCGGCTCCAATGGCTTGAGCAATCCTCATCTTACCTTCATCCAAGGGCTTACCAGTAATTCCTTCCACCAGATAGAACATAGCATGACCGCCATCCAGAAGTGGAATAGGGAAAAGGTTAAACAGACCAATCTCAGCACTGATTACAGCAATCAATGAGAGCAATTGATAGATTCCTGTCCTTGCCACTTGAGCCACCATCTGAGCAATTCCTACCGGACCGGCGACAGCGGGCTTCACTGCTCCCAAGAGCATTAGCCATATATACTTGAGTGTTATGATTATCAGGAATATTGTTTGTTCAAATCCCTCGAAGACAGAAGAAATGAAATTGTGCTTTCTTATATGCCAGCCCGGACCAATCCCGATTAAGCCCACCCCTCTTGCCTCATCGTATTGGGGTGTAACTCTAAGGAGGATATCCTCCTTTCCTCTTAAAATCTTTATCGTTATTTCCTGGCCAGGCTTAGAATGAATTATTTCCGCCATCTCCTTCCAGTTATTGACTTCTTTTCCATCTATTGAGAGAATCTTATCTCCCTTTGCCATACCGGCTCTCTCCGCCGGCATCTCTGGAAGCATACTACCAACTTCTGTCGATTCGTAGTGAGGAATCATAATCCCTGCAAAGAATCCCATCAAGGAGAAAATGGCAATAGCCAAGATAAAATTCATTGCAGGTCCGGAAGCAACAATAAGTATTCTCCTCCACCATTTCTGAGAGAGAAACTCATCGGCTGTTCCCTTCCTCTTTTCTCCGGGATGCTCCCCAGCCATCTGCACGTAGCCACCCACAGGAATTAAAGAGATTATGTACCGCGTCCCTCCCTTGGTAAAACCGAACCATTCAGGTCCGAACCCTAAAGAGAACTTCTCCACCGTCACTCCCATTTTCTTAGCGGAAATAAGGTGACCTAATTCGTGAAAAAAGATGACCAGTCCAAAAGTGAAAACTATCGAAAATATGGTCAACAGCACTCTATTTTCTCCCTCGTCCTATTTCTTGCCCACTGGTCTATTTTTAAAATCCCTTGCAAGCTCGGTTTCTTATCTACTTTATGTTCTGCCATTACTGATTCGATAATTTTCGGAATATCAGTGAATTTTATTTTACCTTCCAGGAAAGCCTCCACAGCGATTTCATCAGCTCCGTTCAAAACAACCGGCATCGTTCCTCCTATCCTGCCAGCCCTGAAAGCTAAGCCGAGACAGGGAAAATTCTTGAAATTTGGCTTCTGGAAAGTAAGCCGCGCTACCTTTTCTAACTTTAACCCTTGTAATCTATTTAGATAGCGTTTAGGATAGGTAAGTGCAAATTGAATCGGAATGCGCATGTCAGCAATTCCCAGTTGAGCCAAAATCGAGCCGTCGACAAGTTCAACTAATGAGTGGACAGTTGCTTGTGGGTGAATTAAAACGTCAATCCGATTGATGTCAATCCCGAAAAGACGACTGGCTTCGATTGCTTCTAAACCCTTGTTCATTAGAGTTGCCGAGTCGACTGTGACCTTTTTACCCATTTGCCAGGTTGGGTGACGCAAAGTCTCCTTCACAGTTACTTTCTCAAGTTGACTTCTTTTATATTTGTAAAAAGGCCCGCCTGAGGCTGTCAGTATTAGACGCCGAACATTCTCTGCCTTTTCCGCTCTCAGACACTGAAATATAGCACTATGCTCACTATCCAGAGGCAAAATTTTAATTCCCTTCTGCTTGGCAACCTTAATAATCCAGTCACCCGCCATCACCAGTATCTCTTTATTGGCTAAGGCGATATCTTTACGC
>CAZJWT010000068.1:0-7190 GCA_964550005.1 uncultured Clostridia bacterium
TTGCAGTTTACAAGCATATATCGGTTCAAAATTAAATCTCCCTTAGGCTCTTTTCTCCACAGTGGAATCTTTAGTTTACTTGCGATTCTTTTAGTTTGGCCTTACTGGAATTTGACCAGAATGTGGGAATTTATATTCTTCCTCTGGCTGATTCACGGCATGCAGGATTGGTTGAAGGTGGTGATTTTTGAGAAGTATCGTATTGATAATCTTTGGGTATTTCTCCTTGACCAAGCTCTACATTTAGGTTTTCTCGCTATGCTCTTTCCATTTGGCCTGGCAAAATTGACTCCACCAGAAGCTCTTTCAAAGGCGGTTTCTCTATATAATGATAACAATGTGGTAATATATGTACTTGCTTTTATATCTATTGGATTTGGTGGAGGCGTTCTAATCTCCTATATTAAGAATCTGTTTTACAGTAGTGGAGAAGTAGATTTGACTTCGCCTCAGAGATATATCCAAGTTGTCGAGAGGATGCTGATAATGGGCTTGATGTTGCTGAAGGGGTATTATTATCTTGCTATTCCTGGAATCTGGATAATTCACGGTGGATATGTCACCCTCAGAAAAAAAAGGGAAGAACGATCTCATATTTCTTCTCTCTGTGACTTGATTTTCAATACTGCTATAGCAGCAGTTTGCATGCTGTTAATTTTATAGCCAAATTGATAAGAATAGGCTATCTCTTTGTTCAGATAGATAGGAGTCTTAGAGAATTGGGGGAACGGCTATGGAGAAAGAAATTACTGCCTTGGAAGAGACTATAAACAGATTGAAGTTTAGATTCGAAGCTTTGCAGAAAATTACTCAATTAATTAACTTAGCCAGCAACCTCGAGCAAGTTTTAGACGAGGTGATGAAACTAACAATTGAGCTGGTTAATGCTCAGGCAGGCGTTATTATTCTCATTGACCAGACGACAGGAGAATTATCTTCCCACATCACTATTGGCGGTCGACCAGGAGAAGAATTGGTAGAAAAACCTAAGTGGAAGCTGGATAAGGGAGTTATGGGGGCAATCTTGAAAGTAGGTGAACCTGCGATTATTTCCGATGCTTCACAATATCCCATATTTCGGGATGAGATAAGCAAAGTAGTGGGATGCACTGTGATAAATGCAGTTTGCGTTCCCTTAAAAAGGAAAGATAGGACTTTAGGAGTTTTAGAAATATTTAATAAGAAACCTTCAGCGGAAGAATCAAAGGAAAGCGATAAAGATGTGGCACCTTTTACCGAGGAGGATCAAAAATTTATTGTATCCCTTTCCAATGAGATAGTAATAGTTATTGAGAACGCAATGCTATTTAATGAGATAGAAAGAAAAGTTGTGAAGTTAGATAATCTCCTGAAAGCCACTGAAGCTATAGCCTCAACTCTGCAGCTGGACCCTCTCTTGGATACGATTATGGAACTGGGAATGAAGATAATGGATGCAGAAGGCTGTTCGGTGCTCCTGATTGATGAGAAAGAGAAGAAGTTGCAGTTCGTGGCAGCCAGTGGTGCAAAGAAAGAGGAGATAAAGAAGTTAAGTCTGGATATTGGAGAAGGTGTAGCAGGTTGGGTTGTACAGAACGACCAGCCTCTCTTAATTGAGGATGTTTCAAAGGATGCCCGTTTCTCAAAAAGGGTTGATGAGGTTCTAAGGCAAGAGACAAAATCCTTAATTTGCGTTCCACTTAAGGTTAAGAATAGAATTATTGGTGTAATGGAAGTTATTAATAAAAGAGGTGATAGGGCTTTTACCGAAGGCGATATGGCTTTATTTAAACCGCTATCGGCTCAGGCGGCTGTGGCTATTGAGAGAGCGAGGCTTTACGAAGATTTGGAGGATATGTATATTTCTACGGTAAAGTCATTGGCGGCAGCTATTGATGCTAAGGACCCTTATACTCGCGGCCACTCTGAGAGAGTAACGAGATTTTCATTGCTAATAGCCAGGGAGTTAGGTCTGGACGAAAAAATCCAAAAGAATGTGCAACTATGTGCCCTACTCCACGATGTGGGGAAGATAGGTGTTCCCATCTCGGTTCTGAGAAAGAAAGAAAAGTTAACAGATGAGGATTGGAAGGAGATTCGTCGCCATTCGGTTTTGGGAGCTGAGATAATTTCGCCAATTAGACAACTGAAAGAACTCATTCCCAATATCCGTAACCACCATGAAAGGTATGATGGGAAAGGTTATCCGGATAATTTGAAAGGCGAAGAGATTCCTTTGATTGCAAGAATACTTGCCGTGGCAGATACTTTTGATGCCTTGACTTCGGAGCGCCCATACAGAAATGGTCTTTCGGATAAGGCAGCGCTTGAGGAGATAGAGGTTTGTAAGGGGACTCAACTGGACCCTGCGTGTGCAGATGCGTTCTCAGCAGGTTATCAGAAAGAGTTCGTTATAAAAGAAGAATAGGTAGTCAATGTAGTGGCAGAGCGACAGCTCTGCTTCCAATGCAGGTAGTGTAGGGCTTTATGCCCGTAATTTGAAATTAAAAAATGGTCGCTGTCCCTATTTTTTTCTTGAGGTAAGGTCGAGAAATGAAAAGGTTGTTTAGTTTTAGAGGAGGAGTCCATCCTCCATACTTTAAAGAGCTCACTTCTGGCCAGCCCTTAGGAAGGGCATCTGTGCCTAAGAAAGTGGTAATTCCCCTCTCTCAGCATACGGGTAAACCGGCAAGGCCCGTAGTTAAAGTTGGCGATGAAGTTAAAACAGGACAACTGATTGGTGAAAGTGACGGGTTCATCTCCTTGCCTGTTCATAGCAGTCTCTCCGGGAAAGTCCTCGATATCAAACCCTGGCCTCACCCGTTGGGTCAGACCCTACCTTCGGTCATAGTTGAGTCTGATGGAAGAGATGAATGGATAAGTGATTCAATAGGCCATGAAGATTATTTTCGCCTCTCTCCTGAGGAACTAAAAGAAATTATTAAGAATGCTGGAATAGCTGGGCTGGGAGGAGCGGCTTTTCCGACTCATGTTAAGCTCACCCCGCCTGAAAATTGCGAGATCGATACAGTGATATTGAATGGTTGCGAGTGTGAGCCATACCTGACTTGTGACCATAAGTTGATGCTCGAATACCCTCGAGAAATACTTGAAGGACTTAAAATAATTATGCAAACAGTAGATGCTGATCGAGGTATTGTGGGAGTAGAAGTCAATAAACCTGATGTCATTTCTCTTTTGGAAAAGGAGATAAGGCGGGAACCTAATATGGATTTGGCAGTGCTCAAGGTGAAATATCCCCAAGGTGCCGAAAAACATTTAATTGATGCTATTTTAAAGAGAAGAGTTCCTTCGGGTAAGCTGCCGCTCGATGTTGGAGTAGTGGTTGATAACGTAGGGACAGCCTTTGCCATAAGGCAGGCGGTCAAAAGAGGGATTCCATTAGTTGAGAGGGTTATTACAGTCACCGGTTCAGGCATTAAACAACCACAAAATTTGTGGGTTCGCTTGGGGACACTATTTTCGGATGTGGTCTCCCTGTGCGGGGGACTGGTGGGAAATCCGGAGAATATAATTGCTGGTGGTCCTATGATGGGGATAGCCCAGTATACTCTCGATGTTCCACTAATTAAGGGTACTTCTGGAATACTAATATTAAGTGAAGCTGAAACTTTTCCTGAAGGAGACTGCATACGTTGCGGCAAATGTATCGATGTATGCCCCGTTAACCTAATGCCTACGATGATAGCCCAAAATGTGAAGCATAAGGATTGGGCGAGTGTAAAAAGATACAGGCCCTTCGACTGCATGGAATGCGGGTCTTGTGCTTATGCGTGCCCGGCGAAGATTCCGCTGGTCCAGTATATTAAGTGGGGGAAGGAAGAGTTGAGAGAAGATAGGATGAAGGGATAGTTTTCGGAGTCGCTCGGTTAATTGTCATTGCGAGGCGGAGCCGAAGCAATCTCGAGATTGCTTCACTTCGTTCGCAATGACACCTGAAACTATCCCTTCATCCTCAGGGTGTAGCGGCAGAGCGAAGCTCTGCTAAGATGGAAGCAAAGCTTACGCTTTGCTGCTACAGAAGAATGTAGGGAAAAAAGGAAAAAAAGGAAAAAAGGGGTCAGAGTCATTTTTTGGCTACAGATTGAATCTGTGCCTATCCCGATGAATCGGGACAAATTTACATAATGGAGAAAGAATGGAAGAGGTAATTTCTCAGAGGTTAATTGTTTCTGTCTCCCCACATATCAGAGCAAAGGAAGATGTCAGAACGATTATGTCTGATGTAATCTTTGCGCTTTCTCCAGCTTTATTTGCTTCCATTATCTTTTTTGGATGGCGGGCACTTCTGATTGTTTCAGTAAGCATTTTCTTTTCTGTAGCAAGTGAGTTTTTCTGGCAGAGGTTGTGGGGAAGGAAAATTACAGTTGGAGACCTGAGCTCTATTGTTACTGGAATGCTTTTAGCTTTTATCCTGCCTCCCTCTTCTCCTCTCTGGATGGTGGCAATAGGTGCATTTGTTGCAATTATTTTGGGAAAGCAGATTTTTGGGGGCTTGGGATACAATCCATTCAATCCGGCACTGGTGGGGAGGGCTGTCTTATTAGCTTCTTGGCCGGTCTATATGACTACCTGGACAAGACCCTTTGATGGGGTGACAACTGCTTCACCTCTGGGAATAGTGAAGATGGAGTTAGGTGAGAGGTTACCATCATATTTAGAGATGTTTTTAGGTAATAGAGCTGGCTGTTTAGGTGAAATTTCTGTCTTAGCCTTGTTGGTTGGAGCAGTATACCTTCTATATAAGAAGCAGATTACCTGGCACATTCCAGTAAGTTATATTGGAACAGTTGGTTTACTCTGTCTTCTGTTTAAGAGAGATCCCTTGTTCAACATTATGGCTGGTGGGCTTATTCTGGGTGCTTTCTTTATGGCTACCGATATGGTTACTTCGCCTTTAACCAAGAAAGGTAAGCTGGTATTCGGCATAGGTTGCGGGCTTCTAACTGTATTGATTAGGTTCACGGGAGGATTTCCTGAAGGAGTCTGTTACTCTATTCTGATTATGAATATGTTAACTCCCATAATTGATAAAATTACTGAACCAAAAGTCTTCGGTAGTTAAAAAGCTAACGCATTGTAGTGGAAAGAATAAGAGACTGAAGGTTTAACGTAATCTATAATTACGCAGGATTTCCGATGAAAACAATTATAATGAGGAGTTTATTGTTAACCGCTGCGGCGTCCTTGGCAGCTTGGGCACTTTCTGTGACCTATATGAACACAAAACCCAGAATAGATGCCTATGCTGAACAGGAAGCAAGGAGAGCTCGCAAAGAACTTCTACCCGAGGCAAGCGAGTTTAAACCTGTCACTATTGGGGAGCAGGAATACTTTATTGGATACGACGAGAAAGGAAAGCGGGTGGGCGTGTGTATAAAGACAAAAACACGGGGTTATTCTGGGCCCATAGAAATGCTTATGGGATTCAATATGAAAGGTGAGATAACAGGGTTGAAAATATTGCAACAGAATGAGACTCCGGGATTAGGGTATAGAATTTCGGAGGATTGGTTTACTAAACAATTCGTTAAACTGAAAGCGGAAGATTTGAGTTTTAGAAAGGAAGATACCAAAGGGAAAATAGAGGCAATTACGGCAGCGACTATTTCTTCCCGAGCAGTACTTGAGGGAGCTAAGAAACTGTTTGGTTTATATGGTGAGTTCTTGGGATATTTAAAGAAAATAGAGATTCTCAAATATGTCCCTGATGGGACCTACACTGGGGAAGGGAAGGGTTTTAGTGGGACGATTAAGGTGACAGTTGACGTGCAAAATCACCGGATAGTAAAGATAACTATTTTGAAACAACAAGAAGTAGAAGAATACTGGTCTAAAGTTAGAGAAAAAATACCTCGCGAAATCTTGGAAAAGCAGAATATTGATGTGGATATGGTTAGTGGAGCCACTTATTCGAGTAAGGGATTGATTGAAGCCGTGACCGATGCTCTAGAAAAAGGGATGGAATGATGAAGGGATAGTTTTCGGAGTCGCTCGGTCAAATGTCATTGCGAGGCGGAGCCGTGGTCCCGATAAATCGGGGCTTGAAAGAAGATAGCCATCCTCGTTTTTTGGCTAAAATTGCTGAAGCTATTCACAAATTATCTTCCAAATCCCAGTTAATGTAGGGGCGACCTTGGTCGCCCAAACGGGCTCAATAAATTGAGGCCCTACATATCTAATGTAGGGGTTCGATTCATCGAACCCGTTAAGAATGTAGAATGTAGCTGTCCCGATGAATCGGGACGCTTTGCCGCTACAAGAAGGATGTAACTGAAAGGGTGCAGAGTTAAAATGTTGAAATTTGGGCAGGCGTTAAAGATAGTGCTTAAAGATACCGAACCGGTGGAGGGGGAATGGATAACTCTTAGTCGCACACATGGAAGAGTTCTTGCTGAAGATATAGTTGCCCATAATAATGTTCCCTATACAGATAATTCAGCAATGGATGGCTATGCAATAAGAGCAGGTGATGTGAAAAGTATTCCCCAAGACCTGAAGGTGGTGGGGATTGTAGCTTGTGGGAAATCTGTTAAGAAGAGATTAAAACCGGGCGAGGCTATGGTTATGATGACCGGTGCTCCCATTCCAGAAGGTTCCGATAGTGTTATTCCTGTGGAGGATACAAAGGCAGTTGGGTCAAGAATTGTGAGAATACTTCGCAAGATTGAACCCGGGAAAAATGTGCGCTATTCAGGAGAAGATGTGAGAAAGGGAGAGGTGGTTTTAAAAAGAGGCATAGCCGTTGGTCCGGCTGAACTGGGAATGGTCGCTTCTGTGGGGAGGAAGAGAGTGAAAGTTTTTCGAAAACCAGTGGTGGCTATATTAATTACCGGTAATGAAATCATTGAGCCTGGTGAGAAGTTGCGCCCGGGAAAGGTGAGAGATATAAATACATATTCCTTATTCGGTCTTGTGGAAAAATTTGGTGGCCTTCCACTTCCTCTCGGAATAGCTGGCGATGAAAGCGTTAAATTAGTGAGAAAGATGAGAAAGGGACTTAATTCCGATATAATGATTATTTCTGGCGGAGTTTCTATGGGGAGGTTCGATTTTGTGCGTGAGGCTCTGACTTCTCTGGGATATAGAGAGAGGTTCTGGAAGGTTGCCATGAAACCGGGAATGCCCATCAGTTTTGGCTATATAGGTCGGACGCCAGTTTTTGGTTTGCCAGGCAATCCTGTCTCTTC
>CAZJWT010000069.1:0-6821 GCA_964550005.1 uncultured Clostridia bacterium
TTATGACTTTTGATGAAATCATAATGAAATTAGAGAGTTTCTGGTCACAGCAGGGATGCTTGATACTGCAGCCATACGATGTGGAGAAAGGAGCGGGAACATTCAATCCTGCGACTTTTCTTCGTTGTCTTGGACCAAAACCCTGGGCTTGTGCTTATGTGGAGCCTTCCAGGAGACCTAAGGATGCCCGTTATGGAGAAAATCCCAATAGACTGGGCAAACACTATCAGTATCAGGTAATCATTAAACCTGCCCCTGGAGATATTCAGAAGATTTATCTCCAAAGCCTTAAAAAACTCACCATCGATTCTCGCCAGCATGACATCCGCTTTATTGAAGATGACTGGGAATCGCCAACTCTCGGTGCCTCGGGGGTGGGTTGGGAGATCTGGCTGGATGGTTTGGAGATTACACAGTTTACCTATTTCCAGCAGATAGGAGGGATTGATTTAGACCCGGTTTCAGTAGAATTAACTTATGGACTGGAGCGGATTGCTATGTACATCCAGAAGAAAGATAGCATTTTCGATATCGAGTGGTCGAGAGGGGTAACTTATGGCGATATCCACTTACAAGATGAGAAGGAATTCTCAAAATATGCCTTGGAAGACCTGGATATAGAGACTCAATTTAAGCTCTTTGCAATATACGAAAGTGAATGTGAAAAATTATTAGATAAGAAACTGGTATTGCCTGCCTATGATTATGTGCTGAAATGTTCTCATACTTTTAATCTTTTGGATGCCTGTGGTGCGATCAGTGTTAGTGAGCGTACTGGCTATATTGGAAGAGTTCGAGATTTAGCCCGGCGGGTAGCCAAATTGTATTTGGGAGAAGAGAGTGGCAGATGACCTTTTGTTAGAAATTGGAACGGAGGAACTTCCTGCTCGATATATTGAGCCTGCCTTGAAGCAGATGGAGGAACTCTCTAAGAAGTTCTTTTTAGAGGAAAGGATCCCATTTAAAGAGATCAAAACTTA
The DNA here is from genome assembly GCA_964550005.1 of uncultured Clostridia bacterium. GTDB lineage: Bacteria > UBA6262 > WVXT01 > WVXT01 > WVXT01 > CAZJWT01. The sequence goes on from CAZJWT010000069.1 coordinate 981, forward strand.
CGCTACCCCTCGCCGGCTGATTCTATTTGTGACAGAAGTTGCAAGAAAACAGGAAGACCTTGTTCTGGAAGTTCTCGGTCCATCAAAGAAAGCTGCATTTGATTCAGAGGGTAATCCCACCAAAGCCGCTATCGGCTTTGCTAAGAGTCAGGGAGTAAAAGTTGAGGACTTAGTGACCAGAAAAGTAGAAAAAGGAGAGTATGTTTTCGCCTTTAAAAGAGATCCCGGGCGAGCTACTTTGAAAGTCTTACCAAAAATATTGAAACAGATTATAACTGGTATTTCCTTTCCAAAATCTATGCGCTGGCCCCAGAGCGACATAAGATTTGCTCGGCCTATCAGGTGGATAGTTGCCCTATATGGCACAAGGACTGTAGATTTTTCTCTGGGAAAGCTCAAAGCAGGAAGGCTTACTCGAGGGCATAGTCTTCTTTCAAGTAAGCCCATAATGGTAAAAAATATTGCGAAATATGAAGAATTTTTGGAAAATAACCATGTTATTATCAATCAGGAAAAAAGGAAGAGAACTATCGAGAAAGCAATTACGAGTGTTATTAGAAAAATTAAGGGTAGGTTACTGGAGGATAAGGAGTTATTGGACGAGGTGAATTATTTGTTAGAATATCCCACAGCGGTTTTGGGCCATTTTGAGGAGAGATACTTGAAACTCCCAGGCGAAGTTCTGATTACCTGCCTCAGGCATCATCTTAAGTACTTTTCCCTCGTGGACAATGCAGGTAAACTATTGCCCTATTTTGTAGGTTTGAGAGACGGAATTTCTGAATATATGGACAATGTGCGACAAGGCTACGAGAGAGTGCTGAGGGCGAGACTCGAGGATGCTGAGTTCTTCTTTGAGCAGGATACCAAAAGAAAGCTCGATGAAAATGTGGAGAAGTTGAAAGGGGTGGTTTTCCAGCAGGAATTGGGAACACTTTACGAGAAGAGTCAAAGAGTCGTTAAGCTTTCGGAAATAATTGATGACATAGCAAAGGCAAATTGTAAGAAATCGACTCTCGGTAGAATTGCATTGCTCTGTAAAGCCGACGGAGTTACCGAAATGGTTGGGGAATTTCCAGAACTGCAGGGAATTATGGGTAGAGAATATGCCAGAATTTCGGGTGAAGAGAAAATCGTAGCGGATGGAATATACGAACACCACTTGCCTCTGTCAGGTAGCACAGAGTTACCACAATCAATAGAAGGGGCAATCGTCAGCATAGCTGATAAGGTAGATACTATTACTGGAGATTTTTGTGTTCGGTTTATACCCTCGGGATCGCAAGACCCCTATGGCTTGCGCCGTCAAGCTCAAGGAGTCATCCGCATAATTTTGGATAAAAGACTTACCCTGCCTCTCGATATTCTGATTGATGAAGCTTTGGGTCTATTGAAGGAATCGGCTCACTTTAGCCGACAGAGGCTTGAAGAAATTCCAGAGGTTAAAAGTGAGATTCTCCAATTCTTTCGCCAGCGTCTGGAGTCGATTCTCACAGATGAAGGAATCAGCTATGATGAAGTCGACGCGACGCTGCAGTTCGGTTTTTCCGATTTAGTTGATGCTGAACTTAGAGCCCGTTCTATCCATGAGTTGAGGAGGTCTCCCGATTTTGAACCAATCATTATTGCCTTTAAGAGAGCAAAAAATATCTTGAAGCAAGCTGAAGAACGGAGAATCAAGGTTCTGAGTTCAGAGTTTAATGAGAAGAAATTAAAAGAGGTTGAGGAGAAAAGACTTTTCGAAGGATTTAACAAAATTGAGGAGGAAACTAAGAACTTTTTGAAAAAGAGAGAGTATCGAGAGGCATTACAGAAACTGGTTAGCCTGCGTAAGCCTGTGGATGACTTTTTTGATAAAGTGATGGTTATGGTTGAGGATAAGGAGCTGCGAAATAATCGTTTAGCTCTATTAAACAGGATCGTGGATCTATTCTGTAAAATTGCTGACTTTTCCAAAATAGTAATAGAGTAGTGATATAAAGGTAGCGGAGCAAAGCTTACGCTTTGCTGCTACAAGAAGGAATGTAGCTGCAGAGCGACAGCTCTGCGTCCATGGAAGGGTTGGATGCATCGAATCGCAAGAACGGGTTCAATTAGTAGTGTAGGGGCTTGTCCCCGTAATTTGGAATTTGAAATTTGAAATTGGCAGTATAGGGGCTTGTCCCCGTAATTTGGAATTTGAAATTTGAAATTTGAAATTTGAAATTTCTAAAAGGAGGTAGGTTGAGGATGGCTCGGAAATATGTCTATTTCTTTGGTGAAGGTAAAGCAGATGGAAAGGGTGATATGAAAAATCTTCTAGGAGGGAAAGGAGCCGATCTGGCTGAGATGACCAATCTGAGGATTCGAGTACCAGCCGGCTTTACCAATACAACGGAAGTCAGCCCAGCAAACTACGAAAATAAGGGAAAATTTCCCGAGGGGTTGAAAGAAGAAGTTGAAGAGAATTTGAAAAAAGTGGAAGAGGCGATGGGAGCGAAGTTTGGAGACCCAAAAAATCCTCTCTTAGTTTCAGTCCGCAGCGGCGCTCGAGTTTCTATGCCCGGAATGATGGACACGGTTCTAAATTTAGGATTAAATGATAAGACTATTAAAGGCTTGATTAAGCAATCAGGAAACAGGCGGTTTGCATACGACTGTTACCGTCGTTTTGCGCAGATGTATGGTGATGTTGTCTTGGGCTTAAAGCCAGAGGGAAAAGAAGAAGATCCCTTCGAAGTCTTAATTGAGAAGAAGAAGAGAGAAAAAGGAGTGAAACTGGACACACAACTCAATGCCGAGGACTTAGAAGATTTAGTTAAAGAGTTCAAGGCTTTGATAAAGAAAAGGAAAGGAATCGATTTTCCAGACGACCCATGGCAACAGCTATGGGAAGCTATTGCCGCTGTTTTCAGGTCCTGGGATAATAAGAGAGCAATTGAATATAGGAGAATAAACAAGATTCCCTCTCACTGGGGAACTGCAGTAAATGTGCAAACGATGGTCTATGGAAACTTAGGGGATGATTCGGCCACCGGTGTGGCATTTACTCGCGACCCTGCTAGAGGCGATAAGAAATTTTACGGAGAGTTCCTACTCAATGCTCAGGGAGAGGATGTGGTTGCAGGAATTAGAACTCCTCAGCCCATAAATAAGTCTGGAAAGAAAGATAGCAATTTGATTTCACTGGAAGAGGCAATGCCAGAAGTATACAAGGAACTGGAGGATGTCTACCAGAAAATAGAGCGACACTATAGAGATATGCAGGATATTGAGTTCACTATTCAAAACAGGAAACTCTATCTCCTCCAGACGCGGACAGGGAAGAGGACTGGCTTTGCAGCTGTCAGAATTGCGGTGGAGATGGCGGAAGAGGGGCTAATAGATAAGAAGACAGCCCTTATGAGAGTGGAACCTGACCAGCTGGTCCAGCTTCTATCTCCCATTTTTGGACGCCAGGAGAAAGAAGTGGCAATGGGAGACGGAAGGTTTCTCTCATCGGGCTTAAATGCAAGCCCAGGAGCAGCTTCAGGCAAGGTTGTATTTACTGCTGATGAGGCAGTGGCTATGGCAAATTCTGGTGATGAAGTCATATTAGTTCGTCTGGAAACCTCTCCCGAAGATATTCAGGGAATGAATGTGGCTCAAGGTATTCTCACTGCTCGTGGCGGGATGACTTCTCATGCCGCTGTTGTGGCTCGAGGAATGGGTAAACCCTGTGTAGCCGGTTGCGGGGCAATAGATATTGATTACGAGAACAAGAAATTTTCAGTGAATAGAAAAGTTATACAGCAGGGAGATTACATTTCGATAGATGGTACCACAGGAGAGGTTATCCAGGGCAGAATGTCCGCCTATCCTTCAGAAATTGCACAGGTGCTTATAGATAATACTATGAGAAAGGAAGATTCTCTAATTTTTCAGCATTTTTCTAAACTTATGGAGTGGGCTGACAGTGTCCGGAGGCTGGGAGTCAGAACCAATGCCGATACACCTAAAGATTCTAAAGTGGCCCGCGATTTTGGTGCTGAGGGGATTGGGCTCTGCCGTACCGAACATATGTTCTTTGAAGGAGATAGAATAGATGCTATGAGGCAGATGATTGTAGCAGAAGACATTGAAGGGAGAAAGAAAGCTCTGGGGAAACTATTGCCGATGCAAAGGCAGGATTTTATCGAGATTTTCAGGGCAATGCACGATTTGCCTGTAATTATAAGAACCCTGGATCCTCCTTTACATGAGTTTTTGCCCCATACGGATAGAGAGATAAAGGAACTGGCTAAAAAGATGAACGTTCCATTTGAAAAACTTAAAGCCAAAGTCACCAGCCTTCATGAGATGAACCCGATGTTGGGACACCGCGGCTGCAGATTGGGGATTACTTATCCAGAGATTACTGAAATGCAGGCACGGGCAATATTTGAAGCTGCCTGTGAAGTGAATAGAGAAGGGATAAAGGTTATTCCTGAAGTGATGATTCCTCTGGTAGGAGATGTGAATGAATTTGTTCATCAGAAGAGAGTTGTCCTGAAGGTAGCCGAAGAGGTAGTGGCGAAGTATGGAGTTAAACTTGAGTTCATGGTGGGCACGATGATTGAGATTCCCAGGGCCTGCCTTACTGCTGATGAAATTTCTAAAGAAGCAGAATTCTTCTCCTTCGGAACAAATGATCTCACTCAGATGTGCTTTGGATTTAGCCGAGACGATGCAGGAAAATTTCTTCCAGAATATATGGAAAAGGGTATTTTGAAAACCCCTCCTTTCCACACACTCGACCAGGAAGGTGTGGGAGAGCTGATAAAGATGGGGATTGAGAAAGGAAGAAAGAGCCGGCCAGATTTAGAAGTGGGCATTTGCGGTGAGCATGGGGGAGATGCCCAATCCATAAAGTTCTGCCATCGGGTAGGAATGAATTACGTTAGCTGTTCACCTTATAGAGTGCCCATTGCCCGTCTTGCCAGCGCCCAAGCGGTTTTAGAAGAAAAGAAAAAAATTTCATAGTAATTGACTTGTAGTAGTGCGACAGTTACACCTGATAAAAAGGATTACGCATATCAATTCGTCCTACATGGGAGTCTCGTATCTCAGTTAGTAGAGCAACGGTTTCGTAAACCGAAAAGGCGCAAAAAGAAGGGTCATAAAAAGATAGACGAAAATCCCAAATCTACTTGAAAAATCAGGGAGATTTGGGATTTTTTATTTTGTGGGTATTTGGAAAAGACTTTCCTACAAGTCCCTCGTTTTATCCCCACTTCTTTCAAGATATTCATGCGGGGCAAGAAGAAATCGTGAAATTTTGTAGTTGAAAGAAATCAATTTGAAATAAGAATCGGGTATGCTTTTATCCATAGTAATTTCCTTCTATTTTTCTTTTTAGAGGGCGATTTCGCCCAACGGTTTCGGTGTAAAAGAAGTTCGGCGAAGCCGAATTTGGACAGAGCGAAGCGTAGTGTTTTACACCGTGTCATACGCTGTCGGTTTTGATTCATTTAATATTTACCATTACCCGGAAACTTATTGGAGTTAAATATAACCCTTTTCCTTCATGATGAAAAGGCTTCTTTATTCTCCAGATTTTTGGATTTTTCGATTTAGCTTCAAAGACGATATAAAGATTATAGTTTTCAATCTCCTTTGCTCTGTTATATTCATTAATTGTTATTAGAAAATTAGCAATATTTGAAGGGGACCTAGTTGTAGATTTAACTTCAATATATTTCTTCGTTCCCTTTAATTCGTAAGATAGAATATCATAGCCCGCAGATATGTCTTCTTTTGAGATTAATTTAACTTTTTCTGCTAAATCCATACGGTTATTTTCAGTTAGAAATTTCTTTTCTTTCTGGAAAACAATCCATTCTC
>CAZJWT010000070.1:0-6818 GCA_964550005.1 uncultured Clostridia bacterium
AGGACTCCGAAACCCGATGGAGGCGTCGGACTCCTTCGGAGCTGATTCACATAGGAGGGAACTTTATGGCCAAACCAGAAGAACAAGAAGACTTGAAGTTAGTGGAAAAGTTAGCCCAGGGACGGAAATCGATCCTGGAACAGCTCCATAAGATAATTGTGGGGCAGGATGAAGTGATTGAACAGCTACTGATTGCTCTTTTTGCCCGAGGCCATTGTCTAATTGTAGGTGTGCCTGGTCTCGCCAAGACAATGTTGATCTCTACAATTGCCGAGATTCTCGATTTGAAATTCCAGAGAATCCAGTTTACCCCGGACCTCATGCCCTCAGATATCACGGGAACTGATGTAATTGAAGAGAATATTTCTACAGGAAAGAGAAGTTTTCGTTTCATCAAGGGACCCGTCTTTGCTAACATAATCCTGGCAGATGAGATTAATCGTACTCCTCCCAAGACTCAATCAGCTCTCCTGCAGGCTATGCAGGAGTATAAGGTTACTGCCAGTGGAAATACCTACCTTTTAGAACTTCCCTTCTTCGTCTTAGCTACCCAGAATCCTATTGAGCAGGAAGGGACATATCCCTTGCCAGAAGCCCAGCTCGACCGTTTCTTCTTTGAGGTGAATATAGACTATCCTAAGTATGAAGAGGAAAAGGAGATCGTCACCAAGACCACCTCAAGTTTCCAGGCGAAATTAATAAAAGCTCTCAATGGTGAAGAGATAATTCATCTGCAGGAGATTGTGCGAAAAGTCCCTGCATCCAACTATGTGGTTGAGTATGCGGTAAATTTGGTGACAGCCACCCGACCATCTTCACCCAAAGCTCCAGAATTCATTAAAAGGTGGGTCAGTTGGGGGGCAAGTCCACGGGGCTCACAAAACTTGATATTGGGAGGAAAGGCAAGGGCAATCCTTAATGGTCGTTTCAATGTCTCGGTAGAAGACATCAGGGCCTTAGCCTATCCTGTCTTACGCCATCGTATCATACTTAACTTTAATGCAGAGGCTGAAGGCGTGCGCACCGATGAAGTAATAGATAAGCTTCTGAAAACAGTTGCTGAAGCTTGATTTTGGCAGGCTCAGATGGGAGTTAAAAGTGGAACAGCCAAAAAGAGGTTACATCGACCCTCTAATCGTAGCTAAACTTTCAACCATGCTTCTCAGAGCGAGATTTGTGGTTGAGGGATTTATTGCAGGACTACACCAGAGCCCCTACAGGGGTTTTAGTCTCGAATTCGCCCAGCACAGAGAATACTCACCAGGGGATGAAACCAGACATGTAGATTGGAAAGTCTATGGGCGTAAAGATAGGTATTATGTCAAACAGTATCAAGAAGAGACAAATCTGAAAGGCTATATTCTCCTTGACAGAAGTGCTTCTATGGGATATAGGAGCGAGGTACTATCTAAGTTGCAGTATGGATCCTACTTAGCAGCCTCGTTAGCCTTCCTGATGCTCAAACAGCAGGACTCAGTAGGACTGGCCACTTTCGATGAGAAGATTAAAAAATATATCCCGCCCCGCCAGAGCAAGGGACACCTTTCGCTAATCTTAGAAGAGCTGGAAAACCTGATTCCATCTTCCAGAACAGGGATAAACCGCTCTCTTCAGGAGCTAGGGCAATATACTAAGCGACGGGGATTGATTATTTTGATTTCAGACCTCTTAGACGAACAGGAAGAGGTTCTAAAGGCTCTAAAGTATTTCCGATTCAAGAAGCACGAGGTAATCGTCTTTCATCTTCTCGACCATGCCGAGCTTGAACTTCCGTTTAGACACGTTGTCTGGCTGGAAGATATGGAGAACGCAAGGAGAGTTTTGACCCATCCGGAGATTATCAGGAAAAGGTATAAAAGTGTGGTGAAAGAATTCGTTGAGACATACAGGTTAAGTTGCTTGAGAAGCGATATAGATTATTGTCTTATCGACACAAAAACTCCTCTCGATTTCGCCTTAGGTGCGTACCTTGCGAGGAGAAAAATGTTAAGGTGAAAGATGAACATAACATTCTTAAATCCATCATTCCTGTGGGGTTTACCAGTAGTCGCAATTCCCATACTTATTCACCTTCTGTCCAGGAGAAGACCGATAACTTTCCAATTTTCTACTGTCAGGTTTATTCAATTAGCCTCCACAACAGTAGTCAGGCGCTTCAAATTAAGGCAATTAATTTTACTTATATTGAGGTCTTTTATTCTTCTCCTTTTGACTCTTCTCTTCGCCAGACCCGTGGTAAGGGAAATGCCTCTCTTCGCACAGGTAGAGGGCGCTTCACTAAGCACTGTAATTCTTATTGACAATTCTTACTCTATGGGATATGTGGAAGAAGGAGAATCCCATTTCGCCCTGGCCAAGAAAGCTGCCAGACGTATTCTGAAAATGATGAAAAGAAGTGACTGCACAGCACTCTTTTTAGTCTCTGATGAGGAGAAGCCTTTAGTCTCTTATCTCACTGACGACAAGCAAATGCTCTTGGAGAAGATGGAAGAGGCTTCTCTAAGTTTCCGGCCTACGAATCTTCTTCCTGGCATCTCTCAAGCTTACAAGATTCTCAAGGAATCCCGATCACCAAATAGAGAGATTATCTTGATCACAGATTTGGGAATCAATGGGTGGCAGGGATTTGACAGAAAGAGTATAAAAGAATTCGACCCTCAGGTGAAGCTTATCATTGTCGACCTAAATAGGGAATTGCTTCCCAATGTCGCTCTATCAAAAGTTGACTGTCGCCGAGTGAGTGTAGGAGAGACCTCAAAAATCTCAGCTAAAATAAGAAATTACTCTAAGGAAGATATTTCACGTTTATCTATTTCAGTTTTTCTGGAGCCGCAGAGTAAGTTTCAAATTAATAGAGAAACTGCAGAGAAAGTGGGCCAGGGTTTTATAGATTTAAAAGGTGGAAGAGAGGGCAATAAAGACTTCTTCTACAATTTCCCTCAACAGGGAAATTATCTGGGAAGGGTGGAGATTCAGGAAGATAGTCTACCCTCTGACGATAGATTCTGCTTTAAGGCAGAAGCATTAGAAAAGGTTAAGGTGCTCTTGGTTGATGGCGATCCCGGAGTTTCGTCTTTTTCCAGTGAGACGTTCTATTTAAGACTTGGCCTATCACCTACCAGTTCCGAAGTTCCGATCACACAGTCGCCATTAGCCGTGAGGGTGGTAACCCCTGATGAATTCCCAGAAGAGAAGTTAGATGATTTTTCTGTAATCTTTCTGGCTAATGTGGGAAAGGTTTCGAGTTCCCTAAGGGAGAGACTCACAAGTTTTGTCAGGGAAGGAGGGGGGATCGTTTTTTCACTGGGCGATAACGTTAATGCTGAAGAATACAATCTCGGTTTTGGCGATATCCTTCCAGCCAGATTGGTTGAAGTTAAAGGGAGCTCTAAAGGGGAGGGAGTATTCGGCTCGATTGATTTTCAAGACTTTACTCACCCGGTCTTAGAAGTTTTCGCCAAAGGTGAACAGGGAGATCTAACCCGAGCAAGCTTCTACAGGTACTTCGCAACTCAGGCTAAAACCTCTGCTAAGGTGCTTCTCGGTCTCAAAGGCGGTCTACCTCTACTTATCGAGGGTGAACTGCCATATCCGGGGGCAGGGAAGGTGTTCCTGTTCGCCTCAACTTTGGATCGGGACTGGAATAATCTGCCGACCAAGCCAGTTTTTTTACCTCTAATCCAGCAGATGGTTCGCTATCTGGCATTCTCTACTTTAGGAGAAGAAGCTTCGGGAGGTTTTCTTGTTGGCCAGGAGATAAGATATGAATTTGGCCCGGGAGAATTATCTCAATCTGCAGAAATAACCGATCCTCAAGGGAAGAAGTTTTCAGTGGTTCCCTCCCAGAAGAAAGATTTCTCTGGAATAGAATTTGGCCCTGTGGAAATCCCGGGCATCTACCAGCTCTCATACATAGCGGACGGAAAATGGAATAGTAAATACCTACCTGTTAACCTGAATATAGAAAGCAATGAGTCTGACCTGACTAAAATCGAAACTAAAGAGATAAAGAGGTTCTTTTCCGGTACGCCTGTTACGATAATCGATGACTTAACCAAGTTAGAAAAGGAGATTTTACAACTCCTCTACGGAAAGGAAGTATCCAAAGATTTAACCTTTCTTTTAGCTGGACTTCTGTTTTTAGAGGTTTTTCTGGCAAATCCGCGGAGAAAGAGGTAGTCTGGGATGAGACATCGGAAGTTTGGTTGTTTACTCGCAATATGTATGGTTACTTGTAATTTAATTGCCAGTTCTCTTCGAGCTGAGCAGAGGGATAGGTTCGTGTTCAGCCAATTACGGTATGAGGGAGGAGACTGGGATCCATATCCCACAGCATATGAGGAGATTCTCCATTACTTGATAACGACTACTAGCGTGAAAGTTCAAAGACCGAGAAGAGAGTTATCATTAAATGACCCAAAACTGTTCTCTTCTCCTTTTCTCTATATGACAGGCCAGGAAGAATTCGCTCCGTTCACTTCGCAAGAGATAGAGAACCTCAAGCGTTATCTATCGGGCGGAGGACTACTTTTGATAGACGATGCCTCTGCAGGGAAGAATTTCGACTTCGACAGGGCAGTGCGCAGGGAGATGGAAAAGCTCTTCCCTGATTTAAGGCTAAAAAGGCTTCCAGCGGACCACGCAGTTTTTTGTTCATTCTACCTATCGCCCGCTGTTGTTGGCCGGAGGGCAGGCAATCCTTATCTGGAAGGCATCGATATTGATGGTCAAACAGTGGTAATCTACTCCCAGAATGACTTGGGAGGAGCCTGGGTTAGAGATAGACTGGGAAACTGGCTTTACCAATGTGTTCCGGGTGGAGAGTTACAGAGACTGGAGGCAATGAAACTCTTTTTAAACATAATTATTTACTCTTTGACCGGCACATATAAAAGGGATGCTGTTCATCAACCTTATATTCAACAGAAACTTAAAGCCCAAGAGACAGCACCATAAACGAACTTTCCTGTAATGTAGAGTTTTGTGCCCATAATTTGTAATTTGTAATTTGGAATTTGAAATTAAATTTTGGTAGTGTAGGGCTTTATGCCCGTAACTGGGATGAAGGGATAGTTTTCGGAGTCGCTCGGTCAATTTGTCATTGCGAGGCGGAGCCGTGGCCCCGATAAATCGGGGCTTCGGTCGCTTCGCTCCCTCGCAATGACACGGAATTGAAGCTCCTGTACCTATCCCTTCATCCCTGGGGATATAGAGGTGGGGATAGTTTTCGGAGTCGCTCGGTATATTGGGTAATGGGTGTTTGGTAATTTGGATTTTGAGATTTGGAATTTGAAATTTGGAATTTGAAATTTGCCATTCCTATTGTAGGGCTTTATGCCCGTAATTTGGAATTTGGATTTTGTTATTGAGAGGAAGGTTAACTGTGGGTTCTCTCCATTTTTCACTACAGCCTAACAGACTGTGGCTGGTAATAGCTACCATTCTTATCTCGGTAGCAGTCTCATACTGGAATTTCAAATGCATAGAGAGAAGGAAAAGTCTATTTTTTATTTTGAGGTTATCAGTCTATCTCCTTCTCATATTCCTCCTGCTTGAGCCAGTAAGAACTGTAGAAGAGAAACCGGCTGAGGAGCCGAACGCCGCCTTTTTAATAGATACCTCAAGCAGCATGGGAGTCAAAGATCCCATTTCCAGGTTCTCTCTGGTTAAAGAATTTCTGAAAGGTCCTCTGGTTGGGGGGTTAAAAGAGAAATATAATCTTCTCTTCTTTACTTTTGCCTCTACCTTTAAGCGAGCCGCGGTAGAGGAGATACTTCAATTGATTCCTCAGGGAAAAAGCACTGATATAGGACAGGCCTTGGACGGCTTAGAAGAAGAACTTCGTGGCCAGAGACTTGCTGGAATCTTCCTCGTTACAGACGGGGCTCATAATGAAGGAGGAGATCCACGTCTCGTAGCTGAAAGAATCACTGTGCCTATTGTTTCCGTCGGCGTGGGGAATCCCAAAAAATTCAAGGACCTTCAAATTTCTGAAGTTCGAGTTAGTGATTTTGTCTTCAAGAATACTCCAACAGATATAGGTGTCGAGATAAGAAGCTATGGATTTGAAGGTAAGGAGATATCGGTTATCTTAAAGGAAGAGTCGGAAATACTCCAGACAAAGAAAGTTCAGATGCCAGAAGACGGGAAAGAGACCTTTTTGAGTTTGAGCTTCACTCCCCGCTCGACAGGCTCTTTCAACTATGCGGTCTCCATTCCATCCTATAGTGGTGAGATCTCCTTTGCCAATAACAGAAAAGATTTCACTCTACAGGTACTTAGGGATAAAATTAGAATTCTCTACATCTGCGGACAGCCAAGTTGGGAATACAAATTCTTAAGGACCGTTTTGAAGAGCGATCCCGGCATAGAATTGGTCTCTTTTATAATACTGCGTAATCCTGAAAATATCTCAATAGTGTCTGAAAATCAACTCTCCTTGATTCCCTTTCCTGTCACAGAAATATTTGGTAAAGAGATATTCAACTTTGATTTACTTATATTTGAAAGTTTTACATATACCCGCTTCGGGATTCCAAAAGAGTATCTGGAGAACATTCGAAAATTCGTTACCCAAGCAGGGGGAGGCTTTCTCATGATAGGTGGAGATAACTCCTTTACCGGGGGAGGATATAAGGGGACGCCGATCGAGGAAATACTGCCAGTGGAAATGGAGGATGTGAAGGAAGACATTATAGATGGCAAGTTCAAAATGTTATTAGGAGAGTCCACGCATCCAATTCTGAGATTATCCGATAACCCAGGAGAGAATAGCCAGATATGGGCAGGGATGCCGGAGTTAGATGGATGCAATCGTC
>CAZJWT010000071.1:0-6718 GCA_964550005.1 uncultured Clostridia bacterium
ATTGGAGATTGGATTGTATTTCAAGAGACTGGAAATATTCGGGTTTAAATCTTTCGCTGATAAGGTTAATATAGATTTCGAGCCAGGAATTACCTGTATCGTTGGTCCCAATGGTTGTGGAAAAACCAATATTGTTGATGCGATACGATGGGTTCTGGGAGAACAAAGTGCCAAGCAGCTTCGTGCTGGCAGGATGGAAGAAGTTATTTTTAATGGCTCCCGGACGCGTAAGCCCTTAGGGATAACTGAGGTTTCTCTCACTTTAGACAACTCGCAAAATATCCTACCGATTGAATACCGAGAAGTCACTATTACTCGCCGCCTGTTTCGTTCCGGAGAATCCGAATACTATATTAACAAATCTCCTTGCCGCCTTAAAGACATAACTGAGCTATTCTTAGATACAGGTATGGGCACGGATACTTACTCTTTGATGGAAGACAAAAAGATCAATTTCATCCTGAATAGCAAGCCGGAGGAGCGCCGAACACTCTTTGAAGAGGTGGCGGGGATAATGAAATACAAATGGAGAAAAGAAGAGGCGCTTCGCAAACTGGAGAGCACACAGGCAAATCTTATAAGATTGTCAGACATAATAGGAGAGGTGAACAGGCAAATTAATTCACTCGATTATCAGGCGAGAAAAGCGCGACAGTACCAAAGATATAAAGGGGAGCTCGAGCTTCTCGAAATAAAGCGCCTCTTGAGAAATTACACGAAATTGAAGGAAGAGTTTACCCGAGTAGAGGAAAATTTGGTTTCCCTTTCCTCTCAGTTGGAGAGGTTAAGTAGTGAGTGTAAACAGAAAGAGGATTCAGCCTTGCAACTTCGACTCCAGTTAAAAGAGAAAGAGGAAGAACTGCTCAAAACTCAGAGAGAACTATTTTCAGTCTCGAGTGAAATTAGCCGATTTCAGGACAGGCTCCTTTTGGGAAAGGAGAGGATGGAGGAGATAGGAGGGGAAAAAGCCCGACTGAGGGAACAGATAGAAAATGGCAATGATAAAATTACTCTACTGGATGAAAAAATTTCTCAAACAGAAAATGACAGGGACAAATTAATTAAACAGCTTGAGGAGACCGAAAGAGCCGTCTCTTCTAAGGAAGGAATTCTTCGGGCGCTTATGGAGAGAGAGGTTCATTTGAGCAGTTCTTTTGAGGAGAGAAAAGAAGCTCTGGTGGAGCTGATGAATAGAACAGCTCAGACTCGGAATCGGCTAATCAGTTTAGAATTGGACAGAAAGAGTCTACTTTCCAGAAAGGAGAAGTTAAAGACTGAACAGAAGCGTAAATCTGAAGAAAGGGAAATGTTGGAAGGGGAAATCTTCAGCAAAAAAGAGGAACTGGCGAGGGAGAAGGAGAAATTGGGAGAGATAGAAGAGAGGAAGAGTCTTTTGGTAAAAGAAAAAGAGTCTATTATGAGTAGCCTTAGGGAGACGGTAAACAGGGCTAATGAGTTACAACAAAAGTATAGTCTTAAGTTATCCCTTCTTGAATCCTCCAGCGAGTTGAGTCGAAAGGAAGCCTTAGTGGAAGAGGTATTGTCCAGAGGATTCCGCGGGATATACGGGACTGTGCGAAGTCTCATCAGTTTCCCTTCCGAATACGAAGCAATCCTGGAAAGACTTCTTGGTGAACGTCTCCAATATGTTGTCTGTGAAGGTACCGAGAGTGCATTAAAAGTGATAGAATATCTAAAAAAAGAGAAGAAAGGTTACCTTACTTTTCTTCGTATTAAGGAATTATCTACCTCAAATCCCGGCCCAGTAGCTCCCCAGGCTGTCTCAGGGGTACTACTGTTGGAGAAGATAGGATACGAAGAGAAGTATCGAAAAGTGATGGAATTCCTTCTGGGCAATGTTTTTTTGGTGGATAGCCTTGACCAGGTTGACCGATTCGAAAGCAGAAGCCTTCAAGAGGGGAAAAATCACAAAGAAATAGTTTATGTCGCAAAAGAAGGAGATATTTTAACCTCTTCAGGGATTCTTTCGGGTGGGAGTCGGGAATTCTTAGAAGAGAATATTTTAGTTCGAGATAGAAAAACTAAGAAATTGGAAAAAGAAGCTTCTCAATTAAAGGAGGAATTAGATAGAACAATTGCTGAGAGGCCGAAATTAGAAGAGCAGATATCTGATTTGGCTAGCCAGCTGGAGGGAAATAGTGCTCTCTCGCAAAAGGCTCAGATTAGTATTGCCCAGCTCGCAGAGGCGATTTCGCAGAAAGAGGAGCTTAAGAAAAGGCACAATTCTGAAATTAGCCTTCTCATCGATGAACAAAGTATCATAGAAAAGGACATATCTGCCAGCGCCACCGATTTTGAACAATTATCGAAAGACATGAAATTGGGCGACACATCAGAGAAGGAAATTCAGGAAATAATAAAAGAATTGGAAAAGAACCACCACTCCGTGGCTGAACAAGAGAAAGAGGAAAAAGAAAAACTCATCGAGTTGAAGATACGCAAGACCCAACTTGAGGAAAAAGAGCTTAATCTGCAATCTGAAAAATCACATCTTGAAAACGAGAGGGAAAACTTGTTAAACCTGATTGATCAGAGGAAAGAGGCGTTAGCTAATCTCGAGAGCAAGGTAATGGGTATAGAAGAAGTAAAGATTTCCAGAGAAAAAGAGGTATCGTCTCTTGCCGAATGCAAAGATAAGCTCGAGATAGAACTAAGAAGATTGCAAGAAGAGAAAGGAAAAATTAGTCAGCAGGTGCACGAAGAAGAAACTATTTTGGGACAGAAGAAAAGTGAACTATCGAGGATTCAAACCGACCTGACACAAGAAAGGATAAATAGTAACCGCCTATCCCTGGAGCTCAATCAAATTAATGAAAAGCTGGCAGAAGAATTTAATATTTCCTTAGACGAAGCTCTCCAGAAGGTTTCCCAGTCTACTTCTCCTCCTTCAGAAGATTATGTGAGGGACATAGAGAAGTTGAAACACAATATTGAAGCAATGGGACCCGTTAATCTAGCCGCTCCTGAAGAGTACGAGAAGCTCGAAGAGCGTTACAAATTTCTCAAGAGCCAGGAGGATGACTTAATTGAGTCGTCGGAAGACCTTCGCAAGGTCGTAAGCAAAATTGATGGAACTACCCGGGCAAATTTCAAAAAAACATTCATCAGCGTTCAGAAGAATTTCCAGAGAATATTTACTGAGCTCTTCGAGGGAGGAGAAGCTGACTTAGTACTCACGAACGAAGCCGATTTATTGGAAACAGGAGTGGATATTCTTGCGCAACCACCAGGCAAGAAACTTCAGAGCATATCTCTCTTATCGGGAGGAGAAAAAGCCCTCTGTGCCATTGCACTTCTATTTGCTCTGTCCATGGTTAAGCCTTCTCCTTTTTGCGTACTTGACGAAGTTGATGCTCCGCTGGATGATACCAACTTGCAGAGGTTTACCAGGCTATTAAAAGAATTTGTAAATAAAACACAATTTATCGTTGTAACCCACAACAAGAGAACCATGGAGATGTCCGATGTTCTTTATGGGATTACTATGGAGGAATTTGGCGTCTCCAAACTCATCTCAGTAAAATTCCAAAAGCCGAGCCCCACCTTATGAATTATGAGTTATGAATTATGATTTTATATTTTTGGTTTGGAGTGCAGGGCTTCATTCCCGTAATTTGAAATTTGAAATTTGAAATTTGAAATTTGAAATTTGAAATTTGTAATTTATAATTTATGATGGATAGGGTGAAGATCTCAGATATATTTATTGACAATCTGGGATGGGATAGAACAGTAAATGTCATTGAAAAATTTATTAAAAGTCAAAAAGCACATCAGATAGTTACTGCCAATTCTTTGATGGTCAACTCTGTGGAAAGAGACCCGGAACTGAAGGAAGCATTCCATAATGCCGACCTCGTTCTCGCTGATAGCATAGGTATTGTGTGGGCCTCAGAGTTTCTGGGCCGTGGAAAGCTTACTCGCATACCCGGTGTAGATTTAATGTTGAAGTTTTGTGGGCTGGCAGCTTTGAGAGGATACTCTATATATTTGTTAGGCTCGCGTGAATTTGTATTAAAGAAGGCAGCGGAAAATCTTGAGAAAGAATTTCCTGGGCTAGGAATTGTAGGGATGCACCATGGATATTTTGGAGAGGGTGAAGACGGTAGGATCTTGAAAGAAATTAGGAATCTCAAACCGGACTTATTATTTGTAGGGATTGGTACACCTCGTGGAGAAAAGTGGATTTACGAGAACCTGCAGGAACTAAACGTCCCCGTTTGTATGGGAATTGGTGGTAGCCTGGACGTGATTTCCGGAAGGTTAAGGAGAGGACCCGTATGGCTTTGCCAGAGAGGTTTTGAGTGGATTTACCGCTTGTGGCAGGAACCTTGGCGGGTTGCTCGCCTGCCAGGGTTATTATGTTTTGTCTGGAAAGTATTCAGACAGAAATTGAGAAGGTAGTTTATTGATATGAAATATGGCATTATCTCTGATATTCACGGTAATCTCGAAGCGTTTAGTGTAGTCTTGGACTATTTGAAACAGGTGGAAAAGGTAGACAGATTTATCTGCGGTGGTGACATCGTTGGATACGGAGCGAGGCCCAATGAGTGCACAGAAATTATTCGCAAGTTGAAGAATTGCTACACGGTAGCTGGTAATCATGACTGGGGCGCTATTGGTTTAGAAGATACCAGTTTCTTCAATCCCGTTGCCTTAGAAGCAATAGAATGGACCGGACGCCATTTGACTGAAGATAATCGAAATTACCTTGGAAACCTTGCTACCGAGATAGAGGAAAATAATTTTATGCTCGCTCACGGAAGCCCAAGAGACCCTATCAATGAATACATCTTTGAAGAGAGTACTTTTTTAGCAAATCTTCCCAGAATAAACAAGAATATCTGTTTTGTGGGACACACCCATGTTCCTCTATGTTTTTTTGCAGCGCCCTCACAGGAGATTGGGGGAATTCCACTCGACGATGGAACGGTTTTGGAAATAAGACCATCCTATAAATATCTTATAAACTGTGGAAGCGTTGGTCAACCCAGAGATGGCGATCCGAGGGCATGCTGTGGGACTTATGATGAGGAGACAAATACTGTCAAAATAAAAAGGATAAAGTACGACGTTGCCAAAACTCAAGAAGAAATCTTAAGTGCGGGGCTTCCCACAGCTCTTGCTCTGAGACTTGTGTACGGCAGATAGCTTACACATAGAAATTTCTTGACAAAATTTGGTAGATTTGTTATTTTGATTTTTGAGAAGTCTTCGGGATAGGGTGAAATTCCTAATCGGTGGCGAAAGTCCACGAGCTCCGATCAAGATCGGAGTCGAACTGTTGAAATTACAGTACCGACGGTTAAAGTCCGGATGGGAGAAGATTTCGTTTAAGGAATCTAAATTAATAGATAGCGTAAAAACATCCCTCGCCTAAAATAAACCAAATATCCCGAAGAAATATTCTTCGGTTTTTTTTTGCTCAGATGAGGATAAGACCAAAAAGCGAATTACAATTTATGAAGAGGGCAATAGCCCTTGCTAAAAAAGGCTCATTTAGGGTGAGACCCAATCCTCGGGTTGGCTGTGTCCTGGTTAAGAAGGGTAAGATTGTCTCTGAGGGGTATCACGAACATTTTGGGGGTCCCCATGCAGAGATTAATGCTCTGAGGGTAGCAGGGACAAAAGCCAAAGGCTCTACGATGTATACTAATTTAGAACCGTGCTGCCATTATGGCAAGACCCCTCCCTGCACAGAAGCAATTATTAAAGCAGGGGTTAAGGAAGTTATCGTGGGAATGGTTGATCCCAATCCTCTGGTAAATGGTAAGGGATTAAGGGAATTGAGAGCGAGAGGAGTTAAGATAAAGTTGGGAGTCTTAGGAAAGGAGTGCGCTAAACTGAATGAGCGCTACATAAAATATATTACTCGAGGACTGCCCTTTGTAATTCTGAAATCGGCAATGTCTCTGGATGGGAAAATAGCTACACCAGGTGGAGACTCAAAATGGATTACCAACGAAGCTTCC
The DNA here is from genome assembly GCA_964550005.1 of uncultured Clostridia bacterium. GTDB lineage: Bacteria > UBA6262 > WVXT01 > WVXT01 > WVXT01 > CAZJWT01. The sequence goes on from CAZJWT010000071.1 coordinate 5,997, forward strand.
CGAAAATATGTTAGAACGCTACGCAGTGAAGTTGATGCTATTTTGGTAGGAATAAATACTGTTCTACGAGATGACCCTGAGCTCTTGAGCAGCCGTCCCGGAAAGAAAGTTATCAGGGTAGTCCTGGATAGCCACCTGAGGATTCCTTTACATGCCCGGGTACTCGATTCTCAGTCTCCCACCATAGTGGCCGGCCAAAAAGATGCTGATAAGAAGAGAATAGAGAGTTTGCAAGCCAGAGGTGTTGAAGTCCTGCTAATACCGAGATGGAGAAAACATCCCGGAAGAGGGCTTGACCTAAAATTTCTAATGAAAGAATTGGCAAGGAGGGGAATTACATCCCTCCTCATCGAGGGCGGAGGTAAAGTTAACGCCTCAGCATTAGAGATGGGATTGGTGGATAAGCTCTTCTTCTTCATCGCTCCAAAGATTGTTGGTGGAGAGAATTCGATTACTCCGGTGGAAGGTGAGGGGGTGGATAGGATTGGAAAAGCCATAAAATTGAAAGATATCAAAGTCAGAAGATTTGGTGAGGATATTCTATTTGAGGCATATGTTTAGAGGCCATCAAAAAGCCCTCTTAAAGTGTCATTGCGAGAAGCCCCGCACAATAATTGTGCGGGACGACGAAGCAATCTCGTTATTATTGCTAGAGAATGAGAAAGGAAAGAGATGTTTACTGGAATAATCGAGAACATGGGCGAAGTAATAGAGGAGAATCG